>LIUJ01000217.1 GCA_001462255.1 Fibrobacteria bacterium GUT77
TTAACACATTTTTATTCGAGGCGATCTGTATTTTAAAGCCCCGCAGGGGCGATCCTTTATTAACCGGGGGTTTTAACCCCCGGCAACGCAACGCCTCATATCTCAAAGTCCCGCAAGGGACGATACATTGCTTTTAATTTTTGAACAGGAATTACTTACACAGTTCCGTTTTGTCTCGTACCTCTTTCCATAGCGCGGTGGCGGCTTCCTCGAAGGCTTTTTTGCCCGCTCTTTCCTCGTTTGTCCAACCGGCTTTGGGGGCGGTAAAGTTCAGTTTGGCGTCGCTTTTGCCCGTTTTTACGTTGTATACGTCGGCTTTTACGCATGCGTAAACGTAGAAGAAAGCCCCGGAGGCGCTCTTTTCGCAGTCCCTCACGTCCACCGTTAAAATGAAGTTCGACTCCTCGCGCTTGTCCGCCACGCGGCAACCGCTCTCCGACAGCATGCTTTGAATGGCCGGAATGACGATGCTTACGTCCTTCTCATTAAGAATTTCCCTGCCGCCTACAAAGATGCTCGACGACTCGTTCAACTTCGTCTCAAAGGCGGCTAAGTCGCGTAAAAGGGCCGCGCCTTTATCCACTAAGCGCTTCGTGTCCTTGTAGTCTACGGCGCTCAAAAGTTCGTTGTACTTGCCGCACTCGCCTATGTTCTTCTTCGCGTCGGCGATTTTCTCCATGGCGCTGCGCTTTTTGTCGGAGTCGGCGAACTGCTTCGCCAACTTAAAGTCGTTTTCGGCGTTCTGCTGATAGTAGTCTATGCGCGAGACGTAGTAGGCGGCCAAATCGCTCTTTCTGACCTTTGCCAGCGCGTAGAAGCGGTTGTTGGCCTGGTCGTGGAACGTGGTGAGCTCCACCTTTGCCACCTCGGCGTCGGTAGAGGCCAATATCTGTTGCCCGTAGTCCTTTTTAACGGTCTCGCTCGCGTTCTTGCCGTCCGTCGTCCTCACGCTCGAAGTGTGCGTGGAGGAAACCGACTGAATGCGGACGCTTATGCCCTCGGCCAATTTTTGCTTCGCCGACTGCTCCGCGCGCTTCTGCACGTCGGACAGTTTTGCCGAACCCACGGCGTCTACCGCGTATCCCACATACCACTCGCTCGGCGGATACTGGGCGTCGCGCCACGAGTCGTTTACCCACTGGGGCAACATCCCGCTACCCTGCCCGCCTTGACCGAAAGCCGTACCGCCCGACAAGGCGACAACGGCGATAACAGCCGCCAAAACAACAATCGTCCTCTTCATCTTCGTTCGCTCTCCGTCCGTTATTATGTATTAACTAATCCAACGTTTAATTTCGACATCTTTTAAGTCGCGTAGCGACGCCACTTTATTAACCGGGGGTTTTAACCCCCGGCAACGGTAACGCGCCCACCATCTCAAAGTCCCGCCAGGGACGACACATTTCTTTTTGTCTCACATTAATACAATAATGTGCCGTCCCTGCGGGACTTCCTTTATTTGGACAGCATCCTAACCGTAGGTTAAAACCTACGGTTAATAAAGTATCGCCCCTGCGGGGCTAAAAACACCAACATATTAATGATTTAATCCAACCTTTGTTACAATCCTAAAATAATGGGGCGATGCGGACATCGCCCCGTTATGTTTCAACCTTACCGTTGTTTTACGTTACCTCTTGTACTTCGACTCGTACTCCGCGATGTTCGCGTCGAGCTTAGACATCATCTCGTCTTTCTTTACGCGCATCTCGAACTCCTCATCCCTCGACGCCGCCTCGGCTACCGCGGCCTTGAAGAGCGCGGGGTCAAGCACGATGAGCGAGTAAATCTTGTAATGGCTATTCTCCTTGTTATACTGCATAAGCGTCTTGTAAACCCTGGCGCCCTTTACATGCTGATCGGTGATCTGCCTTACGGCCTCTTCCCAAATCTTCTTGGCCTCGTTGCCGACGTTTTGGGCGTAAGACTCGCTCAAACGTTGCACGTGCACGTCCACCGACTTGGCTACCTCCGTACGGGCCTCGTCCGTTGATACGTTGCGGGCGACCATTTCATCGGTAGATTCGCCGATGCCTATGCCGCAGGGGATGTTTTTGGCCTCCAAATCCCTCTTGATCTCCTCGAGCTCGGAGGCCGGCGAGGTCACCGTCTCAAAACCGCCCGACGCCGCCACTTGCGTTTCGCTGGGACCGGTCTTCTTGCCGCCGCAAGAATTCATAAACGCCGCCGCCGCCATAGCGGCGACCGTAACCGTCAACCTAACGCCTCTCTTTGAAACGAACATCTGCTACTCCTTTTTTTGTGTGAATAATTTAATTGGCTGTAATCTGTGATCCAAATACCGCGACAGCCAGCCCCCGGCGCGAAACCCTCGATTTCGCCCAGCAAAACGCGGTTTATGGAAAATACATTAAAGTTAGACGACCGCACAACAACTTTTGTTACAATTTTTTTTCTACGCCGACGTACTTGCCGACACCTCCGCCGCAACCGGTTCCGAAAGCGCCGCCGGAGTCGCCTCCGAAAGCGCCGGAGCCGGTTCCTTAGACTTGTTGAACAACTCCTTGAAACTATTGGACACCTTGCAGAGCGTCCCGTACAAATCCGCCTTCAAAGGCTTGCCGGCTATAGCTATGTGGTAGTCCTTGATCATCATACACGTAGCGTAGGGTTCAACGATAATGGTCTGAACGCCGTAGGTGAAAACCAACGCGAAGAGTATGCCGACAACAAACGCTATGTTGCCCCCGGCCCCTCCTTTTAAGAACAACCCGGACAAAACAATCGCTATCCCCCAAAACACAAGAAAACAAGCCGCCCGCAGAATCCACACAAACGCCGCCGTCTTAGCCGCGCCCATAAGCATACCCTTCCACGCCTGAGCGTAGTACACAAGCCCGTCGCATGCCTTTTTGAAGGAGCTCTTCTCCTCCTTATGATAGAAGATGTAGCTCAAAACAGCCTCGTCGATGAAATTCAACGCCGTAGAAAGGATAAAATTTACTATCTGGAAGATATTTTGGGAGCCGGGTATGAACGACAGCAAGTTCTCCGCCTTGTTCACCCACCGCATAATCTGCCGCGTGGCCTTAGAAATAAGCATGTCGGCCACAAAAGCTATGTTCGCTGCGCCAAAATGCTTACCCACCGTTTCCTTGCCGTACTTAAGCACCCCCTGATACCCCGCCTCCGTTACCGGAACCTCGCCCGTCCGCAAATACTCGGTAATCGCGGAAACGTGCGCCGCCTTTATCATATAGAGACAATACCGCCGGGCAAACTTCAAAAATCCGAAAATCGCCCCGAGCGCCCCAACCACAAAAAGCAACGCGACCAACGACGCCGCCGAACTGCCTTTGCCGATCTTAAGAACAAGCCAACACAATCCCAACACAACCGCGCAACCCACAACCATAATTCCCGACACAACCGCGTAAACCAACGCCCGTACAATAACAAACGACTTTGTCACGTTGAGCAACTTCATTGCCGTCAAATCCTTGGGAATAGGCTTGTTGACAGACCCGCCCCCACCGGCAACCGCCGCCTCGCCCGTACCCGCCACCGCAACTTCACCGTCCATAGCGCAACCTCACAAGTTAATGGTTTATGAAAATTGTCACAATGTTCATAAATATATATCCCGCCCCGCCCGCAAAATATATTTTTATCATATTGATATAGGTATTGACATAGACTACGAAACTTCTAACAACCGACAAGATGAGATACCCCAAAACCCGCCTAAGCCTGCTGATGTTCATCCAGTTCTTCATCTGGGGCGCCACCGGGCCGATACTTAGCCTCTACCTGCGCGACTGCCTCGGCTTCTCCGGCGCCCAAGTCGGCTTGGTCCTCGGACTGTCCGCCCTAAGCGCCGTCTTCGCTCCCGCCTTCATGTCCCTCGTCGCCGACCGCCTGATAAGCTCGGAACGCCTACTATGCCTCCTAAACGCCGTAGGCGGGGTATGTATGCTCGTCTTCTCAAGACAAACCGAGTGGTACCCAACGCTTGCCGTATACATTATATACCAAATCGCCGTAAGCCCCATGTCGCCGCTCCTAAACGCCATAACATTCCACCACTCGCCCGTGGAGCGGGAGAAGTTCGGGAACATACGGGTTTGGGGAACCGTAGGTTGGATCGCCGTGGCGTGGTTCTTCAGCTTCGGCCTGCTGCGCGGCGGCGCGGCGACGGAAGCCGCCGGCGGGGCCAGCAAACTGCCCCTGTTGCTCGACATATCGGCGGTAACGTCGTTCATTATGGCGGCGTATTGCCTGACCATACCCAAACGAAACAAGATCGTATCAATCCAATCCGAACAAAAACATCCCCGCGCCCCGAGGCCGAGCACCCGCTCGGCGCTGAAAACCGTCCTCCGCCCGCAAGTCCTCGCTCTCGCCGCCGCCACCGCCGCAATCACCTTCGTGGACAAGTTCTACAACGTGGGCACCGCCCCGTTCCTGCGTAGCGTAGGCCTAAGCGAACGAGCTATTATGCCCGCCATGAGCCTCGGACAGGTGCCGGAGATCGCCGCCATGGGTATTTTGGGGTATTTGCTCGTCCGTTTTGGGGCAAAAAAGGTGATACTGCTCGGCGTCGCCATGGAGATCTTCCGCTTCGCCGCCTGCGCCATAGGCGTCAGTATGCCCCTTATATACGCCTCCCTCTGCGTTCACGGGTTAGCCTACACGTTTACGATGATTACCGCCGTCATCCGCTTAGACGGTTTTTGCGACGCCAAAGAGCGGTCGGGCGTACACCAGTTGTTTAACGTGGCCACGGCCGGGGTAGGCGGCTTTTTAGGCAGCTACGCGGCGGGGTTAACGGCGGACGTATTTACGGACGACGCTACCGGGGCGGTGAATTACGTCGGATACTGGGGTGTGCCGCTTGCCATATCCGTATTGACGTTCGTTGTTTTGGCGCGGGGGACGTTTAAATCAAAGACGGGCGTTCGATGATGATCGCCCCAGCATATAGACGTTGGTGTTTTTAGCCCCGTAGGG
>LIUJ01000218.1:0-7692 GCA_001462255.1 Fibrobacteria bacterium GUT77
GTATCCGGCGCCGCCGCCCTGCGGCCCCTCAAACGCCGCGTGCCCGAATTTGTCGTACTGGGCGCGCTTCTGCGGATCCTTCAACACCTCGTAGGCCTCCGTGGCCTCGCGGAATTTCTCCACAGCCGTCTTGTCTCCGGGATTTTTGTCGGGATGATACTTCACGGCGAGCTTGCGGTACGCCTTTTTTATATCATCGTCGGAAGCGCCTTTGGGAACGCCGAGAGTGTCGTAATAGTCTGCTTTTGCCATGTTTAACCCTCATTGCCCCCCGAAACGATTACCCGCGCGTGTTTTATCACCTTGTCATTCAATTTGTATCCCCGCTCAAAGACCTCGGCTATGCAGTCCGCCGGTATTTGGGCGTGGGGAGACTTCATTAGCGCGTCGTGAATCATCGGGTCGAAAGTATCTCCGGGTTCCGCGAAAGGAATAAGGCCGTTGCGGGCAAGTACCTCGTCGTATTTGGAAAAAATCAACTTCATCCCCTCGTAAAACGGCGCGAACTCGCCGCCGGTACCGCCGGACTTTAGCGCCCGCTCAAAATTTTCGCGCACGTCCACCATCTCCAAAATCAACTTCTCGTTGGCGGCGGAAACCAAACGCTCGTATTCCTTGGAGGAGCGACGCTTGTAGTTGTCGAACTCGGCCATTAGGCGCAAATACTTGTCCTTGCCGGCCTCAACTTCCCGACGTAGCGTCGCGACCTCCTCCGATACGCCGCCTTCAGCTTCCGTGTCAATATCCGCAACATCACCGGCACCGACACACTCGTCGTCCCGTTTCTCTACGGCGTCTCCGCCATCCTCAACATTAGGCTTCAACGGCTCGGCCCGTTTACCCGAATCGGACGGCTTCGCCGCCTCCGGCGTCGCCTTCATCGATTCTGTTTTTTTATGTCTTGCCCCTGCCATAAATTCATCCCTTTTTCAACATTACGGAACACGGGACGATTACCATCGTCCCCTACAATTACATCATCCCCATTCCGCCCATGCCGCCCATTCCACCCATACCTCCCATACCGCCCATATCGGGCATACCGCCGCCGTGTGCGGAACAAGAACACGTGTCTACGGGAACGTCGCAAATTACGCACTCCGTCGTTAATACCAATCCGGCTATGGACGCGGCGTTCTCAAGCGCCGTACGGGTCACCTTAGTCGGATCTATTACGCCGGCCTTTACCAAATCCTCGTACTTGCCGGTATACGCGTTGTATCCGTAGGCCCCATTGCCGCCCTTTACGTCGTTGGCTACTACCGAGGCCTCCAAACCGGCGTTGGTCACTATCATACGCAACGGTTCCTCACAAGCGCGGCGGATGATGTCCGCGCCTATCCGCTCATCGCCGTCCAACTTTAAGGCGTCAAGATCGGACGCGGCCCTAATAAGCGCCACGCCGCCGCCGGCGACTATCCCCTCCTCCACCGCAGCGCGGGTCGCGTGCAAAGCGTCCTCCACCCGCGCCTTCTTCTCTTTCATCTCCAACTCCGTAGCCGCTCCTATGTTGATTACGGCCACTCCGCCGGCCAATTTCGCCAAACGCTCCTGCAACTTCTCGCGATCGTAGTCGGACTTTGTATCGTCAATCTGCTTCTTTATGCTACCCACGCGCGCCTTTATGTCCGCCGCCTTGCCGGCGCCCTCTATTATAGTGGTGTTCTCCTTGTCGATAACAACGCGCTTCGCCTTACCAAGTTGATCAACGGTCGCGTTTTCGAGCTTGTATCCCGCCTCCTCGGATATAAGGACCCCGCCCGTTACCACGGCGATATCCTCAAGCATCGCCTTACGCCTGTCGCCGAACCCCGGTGCCTTGACGGCGGCGATTTTGAGCGTACCGCGCAACTTGTTCAATACAAGCGTAGCCAAAGCCTCGCCCTCAACCTCCTCGGCTATGATGAGCAAGGCGCGCCCCATCTGCGCAACCTTCTCCAATATGGGAAGCATATCCTTCATGCCGCTGATCTTCTTGTCGTATATAAGGATGAGCGCGTCTTCAAGCACGCACTCCAACGTGTCGCCGTTCGTGACAAAATAAGCCGAGGTATAGCCGCGGTCAAACTGCATCCCCTCCACCACGTCCAAATTGGTATCTATCCCCTTGGCCTCCTCCACCGTGATGACGCCGTCCTTGCCTACCTTGTCCATCGCGTTCGCTATTAAATCCCCGATTTCCGCGTCGTTGTTGGCGCTTATCGCGCCCACCTGGGCAATCTCATTCTTTCCCGATATGGGTTTGGAATCCTTCTTAAGCCTCTCGACAATGACCCTAACGGCCTTATCGATCCCGCGCTTGACGGCCATGGCGTCGGCCCCCGACGTTACGTTCTTTATGCCGAGACGGGCAATCACTTGCGCCAAGACGGTGGCCGTGGTAGTCCCATCCCCGGCCGCGTCGGACGTTTTGGAGGCCACCTCCTTAACCATCTGCGCCCCCATGTTCTCGAACTTGTCGTCAAGCTCTATCTCCTTGGCCACGCTTACACCGTCCTTTGTGACGAGCGGCGACCCGAACCCCCTGTCCAAAACAACGTTACGCCCGCGTGGTCCGAGGGTAACGCGAACCGCGTCGGCCAAAGCGTCAACGCCCTTCAATAACTTCTCACGGGCGGATACGTCAAAAGACAGTTGCTTTCCTGCCATAGTATTTTAATCTCCTTTATATTTTGTGTTTTTTAATACAAAAACGTAAATTAATTTTTGCGCCCGCTATATGTCAAATTTTTTTTATTTTTTTGATTTCAAAGATAAATGCCGGCGAACATTGTGCGCTGTAGGTAGGAAATGTTTTCGCGTGGGGATATCTAAGCGATTTGAGGCATCGACAAAGCTATTTGAACACGCGGATAGGAACGACGACAATAATATTAAAGCGGATGCATAGGTTTGTCGCGCCGCTAAATATTGGTAGCGTTTAGGCCAAAACAGGCGCCGGCACCAGTATCTTCCGTAGCGTCAAAATGTTCTTTTCGCCCTCGCGTCGATATTCCACTTTGTCCGTCAGTTTTTTGACCATAAAGACCCCCAACCCCCCAATCTCACGCTCTTCCGGACCGGCGGTGATGTCCGGGACCCTGGTATCTATGGGGTTGTACGGTTTTCCGATATCCTCGAACTCAACCGTAATTTCGTCGCCGACCGATACGCGTACCGTAGCGCCGCCGCTTTTTTGACCGTAGGCGTAGCGGGCGATGTTTACGAATACCTCCTCCGCCGCCATCGTCATCTGCGCCTGCTGCCTCATAGAGCAACCTGCCGCCTCCAACCTCTCGGATATGAAGCGTATGACCATATTGAGGTTGCCCACCCGCGCGTCAAGAGTCAGCTCGTCCATGATATAACCCCTTTCCTTTTAGTAAGAATACGCATAGCCGCCCCGCGATGTTGTTCTATTGTTTAGAAATATACCGCAACGCCAACATGGTAATATCGTCCGCCTGTTCCGCCCCGTCGGCGAACTCATCTATCTCTTGCCTTATCGCGTCCGTGAAATCCATTAACGGGCGAGCGGCGTACTTGTTCACCGCCTCTATCAGGCGCGCTTGGCCGAAAAGCGCGTTTTGCGCGTTCACCGCCTCCGTTATGCCGTCGGTGTATAGGAAGAGCCCGTCGCCGGGACGCAACGACAGCTCGCCCTCCGTGTAGCGGGTACCCTCCAAACCGGCCAAAACAAACCCCGGTTTAACATTGACCGTACCGCCCTTGCCGCCCGTTATCAGAATGGGGGGAGTATGTCCGGCGTTTACATATCGAAATATCCCGGTATCTATATCTAAGTAACCCATAAAGGCGGTAACGAACATTCCCGTTTCGTTGCCGTCGCAAAGTATGCCGTTCACCTTTTCAAAGACCTCTTTGGGGCTCCCGGCGCACTTCCAATCGCACTGCGCGTTGTTTTTGATGAGCGTCTTGGCCACAACCATAAACAGCGCCGCGGGTACGCCCTTGCCGGACACGTCGGCGACTATCACGGCGATGGTGTTCTCTTCGACGAAGAAGAAATCGTAGAAATCGCCGCCGACCTCTTTGGCCGGCCGCATTGATGCGTAGATATCGAATTCCTTGCGGTGCGGGAATGGGGGAAAAACGCGGGGCAACATGCTCTCCTGTATCTTCGTGGCCACACCGAGTTCCGCGGATATGCGCTCCTTATCGGCGGTGATATGTTGCAAGTTGCTTATATACTGCTTGAGCTCCATCGCCATGGCGTTTACGCTGTCGCCGAGTTGCTCTATCTCGTCGCCGGTCTTTAGGTCGATCCGTGTGTCGAGCTCGCCGCTCGCTATGCGGGCCAAACCGGCTTCAAGCGTCACAATCGGACTGCTTATCTTCGCCGAAAGCCTCCTCGCCAAATAGACGGCGGCGGCCGTTATCAACGCGAAGTTTACGACAAACGCGAGCAACACGGAGATTATGGCGGCGTTTACGGCACCGAGCGACCGCTTCGTCATACTCTTTATGGCGGCGCTGTTCTCGTTGACCGGCCCCATAACGTCCGAGACCGGGCGCATAAGCGCCACGCTCCAACCCGTCACCGGAATACTCGCGTAGGCCATGTACACCTCTCTGCCGGAAGCTTTGACCTTCGCGGAGCCGCTCTCCCCGCTTATCATCTTATCTATCACGCGATTGTATTCGGCGTCGCCCTCGACATAAGCGCTCGTAGCCTCAAAAACACCGTCGGGCTGCCTCTTCATGTCGCTCGACGCGATGATCATCGCCTTCGTGTTCACGACGACGGCGTGGCCGTACTTGCCCGAATCCACGTTCACAACCGTGTTCAAGTCCTCTATAAACAAATCGATCCCCACCACGCCCTTAAGCGCGCCGTCCGCCCCTTTGAACGGGTGCGAACAGGTCACCAATAGCTTGCCGTCCGAAGAGGCGTCGTTGTACGGATCGGTCCAGTAGGTTCCGCAACCGTCGTTCTTTTTGCAAATATCCGCCGCCCCCTTGTACCACTGTTGCGTACGCGGATCAAAGACGCGGTTTTTATCGTCGGAAAAGCGGTCGTAGGAGATAAGGAAACCCGATTCCGTGCCCAGATACAACGACTTGGTCAGGGTCTCCATGTCGTTGGCGTTGCTCACGAAAGACGACTTTACATTGCCGAGAATCCCAACCTCGCCCCTTATGCGCGGGTAATCGGCTACGCCGCCGGCGCTCGCCAACCACACAGCGAGCTTCCCTTTATTCTCGGAGGCCGCGTACGGAATGTACACCGGCGACAGAACTTCGGCGTTCTTGTATATTTCGGTAACGTTCCCGGCAAAGTAATCCGCGTCTTTCGCTATGCCGGTAAGCCGCTCGTTTATGAATCGCGAGTGCCCCTGAGCCCTGTCCAAAAGCCTGCCCACCGCCTCCCGTTCGAGGGCGCGGCTACTGTTGGCGACGGCCGACTCGCCCAACTGCGCGCTGGAGCGGAGGACGTGGGCGCGCACAACGTACAACCCTCGGAACGCGACGCAACAAAACGCGACTAGGGATATGGCGGATATACCCACCGCCACGGATAGGATTTTGCGTTCGACGCTTTTCTTTTTCATTTAGACAATGTTCAGAATATCGGAAAATCCCGTCATGTCGAAGATTTCTTTTATATCTTGCGACACGTTGCGTAGAGACATGGCGATACCCTTTGACTTGGCTGTTTTCTCGCCTAAGAGCAGTACGCGCAAGCCGGCCGACGAGACGTAGGTTAGGGCGGTTAAATCAAGCTCGACATGGTTGGCCTCGTCAAACGCCGGTATAAACTCCGCCTGAAACGGCGGCGCGGCGTTGGCGTCGAGCCTGCCGGAGAGAACAAATGTAATCTTGTCACCGCATTGCGTTTTCGTCGTTTCCATGCTTACTTCTCCTACCCATAAGTTATTGTTATATAACGTACCGACGGTAATCAACGTACGTCGCCTATTTTGAGGCCGCTCTCCTTCATGCGGCGCTTATCGTCGTACATCCGCTCGTCGGCGAACTTCATTACGTCGGCGAGGGCGTATTCACCCGTTCCGAAAGCGGTGCCGTGAGCGATGGTGCAACGGATCAATCCGTCGCCGTTCGCGTTTATACGGGCAAGCGCCTCTTGCCATTTGGCGATTACGGCGTCTATGTCGCTCTCCGCGCAGTTCGGCATCACGGCCACGAACTCGTCGCCGCCGGTGCGGAAGATGCGTACGCCTTCTCCGGTAACCGCGTGGAAACTCTCCGCCGCTCTCTGCAACAATAGGTCGCCGGCGTGGTGCCCCATAGTGTCGTTGTGGCGTTTCAGATCGTTTACGTCGAACACGATAAAGCCGACGCTATTCGCGGGACGCGCGGTAAGCTCCGCTATGAACTCGTGGTACTTGTTGCTTCCCGGCAATCCGGTGAGCGAATCAAGTTCCAACTTTGTTAGCAGACGGCGATAATAGTCCGACATTTCACGCATGAGCAACAACGCGCTCTTGCCCTCGTCGGAGAGTTCGCTTAGCAGTTCGTCTACCGCGGCCATATCCCTTTCCCCTCCTAAACCTTCTTCTTGGTAAGCGCCTGATTGACCCGATTCTTCAAGCGCACGGCCGGCTCAAATACCGGTTTGAGTCCGCCTTTGACCTCTATGATCTCGTTCGTCCGCGGGTTGCGCGCCGCGCGCGGCCTCTTCTCCCTGACTTTGAAGCGCCCGAAACCGCGAATCTCTATGCCGTTGCCCCGCGCCAAAGAATCGGACAGCGCGTCCAAAAAACAATCCAGCACGATCTTCGTGTCAACTTGAGTCAATCCGGTGCGGATTGCCACCTTCTCCACCAAATTCCTCTTTGTAACACTGCTCATATTTTCCCCTTTCCCCCCATACGCGCCGACTGCGCCGCAGCCTCCTCAACGGCCGACATCACGGCCCCTTTGAACGCAGCGCGCTCCAACGCGAAAATCCCCTTGACCGTAGTTCCCCCCGGCGACATAACCCGCGAACGCAACACCGACGGATGCTCCGCGGTAACCTGCACCATACGCGCCGCGCCAATAACCGTCTGAACGGCCATATCCAAAGCAAGCGCGTACGGCAACCCCGCTCCTACCCCACCCTCCGCGAGCGCCTCTATAAAACCGTACACAAAAGCCGGCCCGCTACCGGAAATCCCCGTCACCGCGTCCATAAGTTTTTCCGGAACGCTTACAACCTTTCCGCAAGCGCTAAGCACATACTCAACAATCCCGGCATCGCCCGGAAAACAGCTATCGGAAAGCGAATAGGCGCTCATCCCCTCGCCTATAAGCGCCGGAGTGTTGGGCATAACGCGACAAACGCGAGCATTGTCACCCAAACGCTCTTGTATAGACTGTATGGATACCCCGGCGGCTATTGATACCGTAAGAAAATCCATTTTATCCTTTTGTATCAACGGTACGACGACATCGTCAAGCAACCCAGGAACATCACCGGGCTTCACGGCGATTAGCAGTACGTCGGGGTTAAATTTCCAACAGGAAGGATTGACAACCTCCACCCCGTCGCCAATCCCCTCCATCGCTCCCGGAACCTTATCCCAAACGCCTATACGAACATCACCGCCGCGGACTCTCTTAATCCCGCCGATAATGGCCTTCCCCATATTCCCGGTACCTAAAATCGCTATATTCATAAATACCTATCCCAAATTAGGCGATGTTTTTATATCCAACGTTTAATCTCGACACATCGAGATTGCTTCG
>LIUJ01000218.1:7927-8080 GCA_001462255.1 Fibrobacteria bacterium GUT77
GGTTAAAACCATCATTATTAAACGAACGTTTAATTACAACAACGTATAACCCCGATTCCGTAGGGGAGGACGCGCCCCGGTGGGGCGCTCTTGTCCCGTCCTCGGTCGCCCGCGCCGTTCGTCGATTCTAAGACGGGCGACCGGGACGGTCGC
>LIUJ01000219.1 GCA_001462255.1 Fibrobacteria bacterium GUT77
GTCCATGTTATACAAAGATAGATGATTTTTATGGTTTTTGATAGGAAAATTATGTATAGATTATTCGAGATTGCTTCGCTACGCTNNNNATGACGGTCATTGCGAGGAGCGAAGCGACGAAGCACCGTGTTTATCGCGGCGAAGCCAATCCAGGAATTGATTTTGGATAACAATGACGATTTAAAGATTGCCGGCGTTACAATCCGCTCCCGTCTGATTACGGGTTCGGGCAAGTACCGCGACGACCGGCTGATAAAGGACGTGTTGGCCGCCGCCGAGTGCGACGTCATCACCGTGGCGTTGCGCCGGGTCGACATGGATCGCCCGTCCGAAAGCATCCTGTCGCACATACCGAAGGGGAAGATCCTGTTGCCCAACACGTCGGGCGCCCGCACAGCCGAGGAGGCCGTGCGCATAGCCCGCTTGGCGCGGTCGGTCGGTTGCGGCGATTGGATAAAGATAGAAGTTATAAGCGATAGCGCGTATTTGTTGCCGGACAATTTTGAGACGGTTAGGGCGGCGGAGATTTTGGTTAAGGAGGGGTTCGTCGTCCTCCCTTACGTGTGTCCCGACCTCTACGTAGCCCGTCGTTTGGCCGACGCGGGCGCCGCCGCGGTGATGCCGCTTGGGGCGCCGATAGGCACCAACCGGGGTTTGCGGACGGCGGAGCTTATAGAGATAATGATAGCGGAGTCGAAGTTGCCGGTGATAGTGGACGCCGGAATCGGCAGGCCGTCGCACGCGGCGGAGGCCATGGAGATGGGGGCGGCGGCGGTGTTGCTAAACACGGCGATAGCGGCGAGCGACGATCCGGTGCGGATGGCGGAGGCCTTCAAGTACGCGGTGAGGGCGGGCCGGCAGGCGTTCTTGGCCGGTATGGCGGGAACGTCGAAGACGGCGAACGCGTCGTCGCCGCTTACGGGATTTTTGGGTTGAACGGGTAGGGATTGTATTATATTGATATAATATAAGCAATAAATAGTTAAAGGAGGCATTGTGACCACAATAGTGATTGATCGCAAAATTTTGCCGGAACCGTTACTATCTCTGATAGGGGCGCCGCGTATTGTGGTATCGCAACGGCATTCAGGCGGAGAAGTCGTATTGGTGCCGGCTACGGAAGTCGATGATGTTGATATAGATCCGGACGACTATGATAATGACACCGATTATTTGAACGCCATTCCCGGTATGGCCGAATCGATAATTGAGTCGATGAACGCGCCGCGCAGCGAATTTAAACCCGTACCGAGAAAGTATTTTAATGTGTTAGCGTCCAATAGAAAAGTATATGTGTAGCGGAATGAAGTTAGCATTGTGTAAAGCCCCGCAGGGGCGACACTCTATTAACCGTAGGTTTTAACCTACGGTTAGTGACTACCGCGAAACAAAAGAAGCCCCGCTAGGGGCGACACTTTTGATTTCGCCTCGATAAACACGGTGGCTTCGCCGAGATAAACAAGTTCATGACCGGCATTTAAAGCCAATGTGTCGTCCCTTGCGGGACTTTGATATAGGATGGGGCGTTACATTGCCGGAGGTTAAAACCCCCGGTTAATAAAGTATCGCCCCTGCGGGGCTTAAAAATACACGGCACCTCAAATAAAAATGTGTTAACGCAGTATATATCGTTTAGATGTGTATAAATTAAACGTTCCTTTAATTTATACACTCGGTACCCCTCTCAATTCGCTCCAATCGCCATATTTACCTCCTAATAACTGTCTAAATTAATCCAACGTTTTTTCTATACAAATCAGGCCATAAGTCGACAATGCGGACGCCGCGCCCACACCGCGTCCACTCCGTCCGCGTTGTCCACAAAACGGCCAAAATACATACGTCCGGGGCCTCGGGGGCTCACCCAACCGCTTACGGTCACGCGAGCGGCGCCCCCTCCTTTGGGGGCCCCGGATTATTTAACTATACCGGAACACGGGACAGGGGGGACCGCGACCGGATGGGGGAGTAGTTGGCAATTAGGTAAGTAGGTCGAGTTAAAATAACGTCATTGCGAGGAGCGAAGCGACGAAGCAATCTCGTTGTTTTACGGATTTTGAGGACTAATGAAATGATGTACAAACACAAACACTTTTTTGCAGTAACCCTTTGAAAGGAGGGCGATTATGAGTATCAGTAAAACGGCAGTGAGGTTGGCGGCGGCGGCTTTGACGGTTGCCGGATTGACGGTGGGGGTTTGGGCGCAGGGGGCAACGTCGGGGTCAATGTCGGCGACGTATACCGTGCAACAAATTGCGGAACTTGAAGTAACCCCAAAAAATCCGATGGAGGAGAATCTCATTTGGAAAAATTCCGGTGTCGGAAGTATTAATGCCGCTCCGTCGGCGGCAAACTTTGGCAATTTGGGAACAATCAAAGTCAGAACGAACTCCGCGAAATGGGACGTGTTGATGACGACGGATAACGGCGGTAAAATGTTGGATAAAACAAGCGTCGGGTGTTGGAGTGTGCCGGTTGTGGATGGGTGGGGAAATCCGACTGGTGCTATGCGTGACAGTTGTGACTCAAACGGGGCAAAATACCTAACGCGCGCGGAGGGAACTTCTGTGGGAGATACAATGCCGGTAATACTTAGCGTCGCCATTGGTATTGCGAAACAAGGCCAAGCGCTTGGCAACACAGGAGCGAGTGATCAGTTATTCCCGTTGTTGGCCGCCTTTCCCACCACAGGAGCCGGCGCGTCTCCGGCAGGATTTGTGCCGCCGGTATTATTGGATTCTACTGCCGTTGCTAAATCTCAAGTTGGTCTTACGGGCGTGAACTTTGAGAAGGTAAGTTTCGCAAAAAAGATTGGTGCCGCAACGACAGGTTATGGATCTGGTGGTGTGATGCCAACCGGAGCGGCTTATACGCAAGGTATCTATGGTACTACAACAGCGACCACCGCCGGTGATTGGGGTGAGATTGTCAACGGCTTCTTCCCGAAACCTGGAGTGTCCGGCATCGCCGGAAGCGGCGCGTCAGCTCCGGCTCTTGGAGCGAATGTTGACCCGCTAACGGAGTTCTTCTATGTAAATGTCGGAATAACTGAAGCCACCCAACAAAAGTTGCAAGGCAATAAGGGAACATTTACCGAGACGTTTAATTTTGAGCTTTCGCCGAACTTCTGAGTTGTGTGGTTGAGATGGCAAGTAAGGGTAAGGGGCGGCTGTTTGTGCGGGGTCGCCCCAAATTTCAAAAATCTACGGTTTACCCCTGAAGGAAAAAATTAACATGAATGAATTAGAATATTTAAGAAAAGAACTAAATCAACGCCTCGGTTTATTTTATGAGAATTCATACAAAATACAAAGGATGATATTGATAGTGTGGGGTGGGACATTCGCGTTATTAGGTAACAATATGGGAGACGCGTTGTTATTTTTCTTTATGATTACCATATTTTTTATTTCTATTGCAATATTATATTTGGTATACAATAATGAATCTGAGAATGTGAATCAGATTTTTAGAATAGGGGCATATATCGCAATGTTTTACGAGAGAAAACCTTGCGTTGAGATTAGTGGCAATGCATTTTGGGAGTTGGCTATTTTTAGAATGATGAATGACGAAATTAAGTCAAAAAATAGAAAATCCTATGAAGTAAACAACGAGTATTTTGGTTTTTCGTCATTAGCATTTATTATAATGTTCATTTTAATCGCCATTTTCGGATTGAAAAATAAATCTACTATTTTACAGGGCAATGAGATAATATTTATGGCTTTTATGTGTATTGTATATATAATCGTTTCATTATTTTGGTTTTTACCTGAAATACGAAAAAATTCAAATATAAGTCCGGAGAACCGGTTTAATGCAATAAAAAATAATATGAAAATTTTTAAACAATACGCAACAGAATTAGGATATTATACCGAAGCGGAGGCAAAAGAGAGATTCGGCGTAGAAATTTATGACATTATAAAGAATGAAGATGAAACGGATAAAATACCCAACAAGGTCTATAGAACATTAGGTATTTCTTGGGGGCAAATAGTAAAAAAATGCCTAAATTTTATATTGTATGAATAATCATAAGGAGAAAATCTATGAAACAACGTATTTCGCAGTTCCCGTCGTCAACATCATTGACGTTATCGTTCTCATTCTCACTCGCGTGCGCGTGCCTGTTGCTATCAGCGCAACTCGTGACAGCCGCTTTCACCATCGAGCCGGCCATAATCACCTTTTTCGCCGACAAGGGTGAAAAGACGGCGTTTGTTGAGTTGGTTCACACCGGCGGCGATCCCGCCGCGGTGCAGTTCAGCGTTTTTGAGCGGCGGTTGGATATTGACGGGGCGTTTGTTAGGGAGGGGTTAGCCAAGAGTTCCGACTTTGTAGTGCATCCGGCGCAGGTCATTTTGTATCCTAAGGAGCGCGCTAACGTTCAGATTCAGTACAAGGGTAAGGGAAAGATTACCACCGAAAAGGCTTTTGTGCTTTATTCGCAGGAGGTGCCTATTAACGTGGCTAAGGAGGAGGAAGGTTTAAACATGGAAGTAAAGATGACCACGAGTTATTACACCGTTATTTCGTTGGACGTAGGCAAACCCGGAAAGCTCGTGTTTGTATCGTCTAAAGTTATCGGCGGCGGGAAGATAGAGGTATTGGCGGAGAACAAGGGGGCTGGTCGCGTGAAGATGGAAAATCTCAATCTTATTGTCGGCGGCAAGATGATAAACGACGTTACCGGAAAATCCAACAGTGTAATGCCGGGCACGACCCGTCGTTTCACCTTCGAGTGGCCGCGGGCGGTGACCGCCAAGGAGGTGCGGTTTGTTTATTGAGTGCGGCGGTGGGCGTTTTTTGTCAACGCGGTGGGCGAGTCGAGCATAGTTCGCCCATCTGAGGTCAACGTGTTAGTTAAGCGGGGTCGGGGTGGGTCATGGTCGTGTTACGTCAGCAGCAGTTCTTTTTTTGCGTCGGTTAGCGAGTACCCTTTTTCGAGCAGTGCTATAACCTCTCGCGCCCCTTCCTGCCGACCTTCCTGTCGACCTTCCTGTCGTAGGCGGTCTGAAAGGCCTAGTGATTCCATGACTTCCAAGTAAGCCTTTTCGCTTGCGTACATATCTATACCCATCCTTTCAGATATATTTTTTATAATTTTTGGCGAGAGCGCCTTAAACCGGTAGCCAAGGATTTCAGCATTGTTCTTACCGTCGGTACGCATGAAATCCGCTACCTTGTCCACCGTGACGCCGTCCGGTGCCTTTGTGTCCAACGCTTGCAGAAGCAGTTCGCTTTTCTGAACCGCGACCTGAATCGCCAGACTTTTTTCGGGTGTTACCCCTTTCTGTATAATATAATAAACTCCGTCGTCTTTTTGCAAAATATCGTAATCAAAATCTTCTTTGAAAACAAATAAATTCGGTTATTTTTGCTTTTTCCGTGGATTTTGATTATTTTACTTAGTGTAGCGTGGAGAGTATTCACATCAGCGGAGGTATATCAATATGTGTCGATTAATTCAACGTTTGCATAACGTTTGTGGCCGTCTCGTTCTCGTGTTGTTACCGGTTTTAGTTAATACGGCGTACCCGCAGACCGCTCCCTACATATCGGACATTGTGGGCGAGGAGGGTATAGAAAATTCCGCCGTTAAGGGCGGAACGGAGAACGGCGAGTTGCGTTTTATAGGCTCTTTCAAGTTGTTCAACCCCGACACGGTCCCGTTTTACTTGTGGGTATCGTTTGACAACGGCGGCAAGTTCACGCACGCCAAGTACGGCGATAAATATCCAACGGTGCGGTTGGTGGATTTGGAGTTGCGTTACAAGGACGCGTCGCAGCGTCCCGTTGTGAAGGAGTTTCCCCGTATCGGCGAGTTTGGTGTTCCGCCGCCGCGTAGGCGTTCGGCGTGGGGTTCGTCGGGTAGCGTCGGTGTCGGTCGTTTCGGTAAGAAGAAGGCGTACAAGCCGCAATCCGAAGTTGAGGCGGAGTCCGTTGATCGCGGCGGGCGCGGGTGGCGCGGCGGTGTGGGGGCGGTGGAGGTTGTTTTTTGGCAGGAGGAGGTGCAGGCGTATTACGAGATGGAGTTATGGGGAGTGTTGTACGCGTCTGATTTGAGGGAGGCGGTAGTTGCGGGAAATTACGTGGAGAAGATCAAGTTTGAGGTGGAGTTGGCGCGCTGACCGGTTGTCATTAATTTTTCAAGAACGCTGTCAAAATTCTTTGTCCTCTCCCAATCATTCGCGTCCAACTGCTTGACAAAAAATTACTTGAACAACAAATCAGGGACGCTATTGAAATTGCGAAGCAACGGTTGGAAGCAAAAGATATGTGAATTATATAGAATACGTTACTTGTTTCTCTAATTGTCCGTAGGTTATACGAAATAATCCAACGTTTAATTTAGACAGATACTTTCCCTGGATTGCTTCGTCGCTACGCTCCTCGCAATGACGCTCATTGACTTCGCCGAGATAAACAAGTTGTTAGCGAAGCGAAGCACTGTGTTTATTGAGACGAAGTCAATCTATAAGAATAACGGTCTAATTTAATCCAACCTATACATATATAATAGTACGTATAAGAGGAACGCGAATATTGTTGCTTTTTTGAAAAAATTCCTGAATTCGCCGTAAATCCGTCTTTATTCCGCGTATTCTACAAAATTCCGCGCGTTTTAATCCGATTTTGAAAATAATGATTACATTTTTGCAATATCCATATCCGGTAGCTCGAAATTAATATGAACGCACACTGATTTTAAGGATATAAATGGTTCTTTTGAAAGCGGTTGTCGCTTGAGGTCAAACCCTTCTACCGATCCATATTATATCGCGGTTGCGCAAACTAAAGTCACAACCTTTATATTACGGAGGTGTGGTATGGTAGCAATAAAAACGGACAACGCGGTCGATATTGTCGGCGCAAGCGACTATGTCGGTAGGGATGACTTGGGCGACGGTAGTCACTATTTCGGTTCGAGTTCGGCCATTGAGGGTGTCAAGAGCGACGTTGGCGCGGTTGCGGCTACGGAGTGCGCGGTGCTTATCTTAGGTGAGACCGGTACGGGTAAGAGCGTACTCGCTCGTAGGATTCACGAGCATAGCGCCCGTAAGGATAAGGCGTTTGTTGACGTCAACTGTTCGGCGTTGTGCGGGGAGTTGCTTCGGAGCGAGGTATTGGGTCATGCCCGCGGGTCGTTTACCGGTGCCGTGAGCGATAGGATTGGGCTTGTGGAGGCGGCCGATGGGGGCACGCTCTTTTTGGACGAGATTGGCGATATGCCGAACGAGGTGCAGAGTTTGATGCTCAAGATAGTGGAGGAGAAGACCTTCCGGCGCGTGGGCGAAAACAGATTGCGTAAGAGCAATTTTAGGTTGATTTGCGCCACGAACCGCAACTTGCGCGTCGCGGTGACCGCCGGCGCGTTTCGTGAGGATTTGTTCTACCGCATAAATACGTTTCACATATCCTTGCCGTCGCTTAGGAATCGTCGGGAAGACATTCCTGGGCTTGTTGAGCATCTGCTAAAAAAGATGGGTTACACCGAGCCGCTTAGCGACGAGACGATGGAGCAGTTGACGCTTTACCCGTGGCCGGGCAACATCAGGCAGTTGCAAAACGGCTTGGAGCGGGCGCTCATATACGCGAACGGGGAGCCGCTTGCCCCCAAACACTTTGTAGATGTTGTGTCGTCTACGGACGCGCCGCCGTTCACGACGGACGAGGCGGCGGTGGAGGCGGCGGGATCGCGGGCGGCGGCCGGCTGGGATTTGGGCGAAATAGAGCGGGTACATATACTGCGGGCGCTCGAATCCTTCGACGGGGACAAGCTGAAGGCCAGCGAGGCGCTTGGGATATCACTGTCTACGCTATATAGGAAGTTGGATAAGTTTTGGGGTAAGTGATGAGGACGGGCGGTCGCCTAAGGCCGCCCCCTATTTGCCGTACCGACCCGCAATTAATACAAAAATCAAAAAATAACACATTTGTCCATGCCAAAAATTATATTAGTATCGACCTAGGGTATAGGGTATGAAGCGGTTGAAGACACGCCGGATATGTGAACCCTAATAGAAAAAGACGGATATTATGCGATTTGAAGAACGTTTTACCACAGCCCTCTCGCAACTTCGGGAGGATCCGCAGAGCAAACCGGCCATAGGCGAGGTGTGCTCCTCCTACTGGACATGGCTTGCCGAGAGCGTAGGGGAGATCATCCGCGCCAACGGGGAGACGGAGCCCTTTATCGCCGAAAACGCCGACCTCATGGACTTCGGCCTATGCTCCCTCGTGGACGCCGCCGCCATTAAGGCCACCATTGCCGACTGCGATGTGACGGACTGCCGCATTAAGGTGCGCACCGTCTCCCAGTGGCTCCGCGAGGTGCTCAATAAGGCCATGGCCGGCGACAAAGTGGAGGAATTGCAACATAAGCTCAAAGTCCAACAGCTCCAAAGCAGCAAAATAACAAAAGAAATCCAGCAGATACAAACCGACCGCCGTAGTATGATAGAAAATATGTACTACCGCCCCACTGACCCGGCCAAACAGCTTACGGAACTCGAAAACGCCGACAATATGCTCCTCGAAAGCATACGCAAGAAAAAGCAGATATCCAAGGGGGTCTTCCTCACCGTAGACGAAAAACGCCTGCACGTCAAACAGCAGGTCGACCTCCAAAAAAAGCTCGACTACGCAAACAACTTCATATCCACCCTCCCCAACAAAGACGGCTCCGCCGAGGTCAAGAAGATGACGAAGGTCATCAACGAGGAGTTGTTCATCAAATTGGTAGACAGCGAATATGTGGAGAAGAAGATTTCCGACGAGCTACAAACCCTCCAAAAGAAACTCGCGGAGATGTCCCTGAGCGCCGTCGAAAACAAGATCACGGAAGACTTGGAGTACATACGAGACATCACAAGACTATCGGCGAAGCGCCTAAGCCTCGACCCGTTCCCCCTCGTCCGACCGGAGGAGAAGGTCTTTTCGCTCAGCCTCCTCAAAAAGAGCCTGAACCAAATCACCGAGTTCGACCCGCACATCTTCCACAACGACCGCGTCCCGCTCTTCGGGCGCCCCTACGTGCTGCTCGTTCCCGGAACCGGCAACGCCATCTACGACTGGAAGAACAACTGCATAGTCCTCCCCATGATCGCCCCCGGTGCCAATTTCATGGGATCCTTAGCCTCCGGTATCATCGAATACCGTTTAGACGTCGACGAGGACAAAAAGCTACTAACCTCGTACAACGAACTACCCGACCTCAAGTCCATCCGCTCCGTAATAGAGCTTAAAAAGCGCCTCACAAAAGAGTACATTATATGGATGACATCCGAGGCCAACGGATACCGCATACTCTCCAAAGAGTCGAAAAACTGGTTCGAGCACGAGATAGGCCCGTCAAAAAACGACATATTCTGCCCGCTCGAATACCAAACCTACTCCATGTCGCTAAAGGAGGAGAACGCACTCTTCGACGCTATAGACGCCCGCCTCAAAGAAATAGAAGAGTCCGAGGCCGACCCCAAACCGGAACCCAATCCCGACGACTTGTGGATTGCCTCCATACTCTACACTCAACGTGGAAAACCCGAAAAAGCCCTGCCGCTGTTGGAACAATACACTAAAATGCGCCCCGACCACCTCATGGCCTGGTACAACCTCGGCTACATAGCCATGAAGCAGATGAACCGCACGCTGGCGAGGGAAGCCTTCAACGTCTTCTGCAAGATGGACACGCAGAGCTGGTGGGCCAAGGTAGTTAGGGATCATTTGAGGAATTTGGGCCCGGCCACGTAACAACCGCACCGCTTTCTAATTAAACGGAAAGATGGGCAAAAATGGCCGGTATTGGCACAGCCGAAACGCCCTTTGGGGGTTACGCTTGAGGATGTAAAGACGCTTTATGGCGCAAGTAAACCCAATAAGATCTACAATAGTCCCGTGCGCACGGAGGGCGAGAGCTATTGGGGTTTTATGAAAAAGGACTGCCCCGATGACCCATTCACTACAGAAGTTATTGAAGAAATAAAGGGGGAGTAATTTGGACGCACGCATAGACGAAAAACACAAATACATCCCGCTCTCACCATATAATATATATCATCCCGTAAATCCAAAATTCATATACATTAACGTGCCATCCTCCGTAGCCGATTGATAGCCCCAAATTTCCACGCGTCGGTAGACCTTGGCGGAAGCGTCTGCCTATACGATAGGCTCGCCGCCTTAAAAGGGGACGATATGATCATCCCAGCCGGGTTGTTGTAGCAGGTTCACCGGCTTTTTTATGG
>LIUJ01000220.1 GCA_001462255.1 Fibrobacteria bacterium GUT77
GGAGCGAAGCGACGAAGCAATCTAAGTATTCTGAACTTCTATGAAAATAAAATTCATAAACTCACGGGCCCGGGAGAAATTCTTCGGCCATCCGCTGGCCCTACCCGGCCTAATAACCCTCTGCGTCCTCTACGCGGTGATGGTCTTCGCCGAATTTGTCGCCCCGTACCACTATGACAACTCCGACAGAAACGGATCCTACCAGCCGCCTACGACGCTACACTTCACGACAAGCGACGGGCGGTTCTCAATTGTCCCCGTGGTCTATCCCAAGTCTTACGCTTTCAACGAGCGCTACGAGCGCGTTTACGTTGAGGACAAGTCTAAGCCGTACGACTTGGCGTTCTTTCCCAAGGGCGACCGCGTTAAGCTCTTCGGCCTCATCCCAATAGAGCGCCACCTCTTCGGCTTGCGGGGCAACCCGAACGACGCGCGGATTTACATTATGGGCGCGGACGCCGTGGGGCGCGATCTTTTTTCCCGTATCGTTTACGGTTCGCGCGTTTCTCTTACGGTTGGATTTTTGGGCGTGCTGATAACCTGTCTGCTCGGTTTCTTGGTAGGCGGCGCGGCGGGGTATTTCGGCGGGCGCCTCGATTGGCTTCTCATGCGTTTCGCGGAGTGTTTTATGCTGGTGCCGTCGTTTTTTTTGATGTTGGCTTTGCGGAGCGCTTTTCCCATTAAGATTTCGAGCGTGCAAATTTATCTTTTGATAGTGGTGATAATGAGCCTCGTTGGGTGGGCTGGTTTCGCGAGGGTGATAAGGGGCATGGCGCTGTCTATAGGTCGGCGCGACTACGTGACCGCGGCCAAGGCGCTGGGCGCGAGCCACCTGCGAATAATCGCGCGTCACATACTGCCGCAGACGATGTCTTACGCCATAGTATCGGCTACGCTGTCGGTGCCGGCGTACATACTGGGAGAATCGGCGCTTAGCCTGATAGGTCTTGGCATACAAGATCCGCACGCGTCGTGGGGGAACCTTCTGAGCGCGGCCATGAATCTGTCGCAGATACAACTGCACCCTTGGATATTGTTGCCGGGCGTATTTATATTTTTGACGATTGTGGCGTTCAATTTTGTGGGCGACGGGTTGCGGGACGCGTTGGATCCGAATAGATGATTGCGGGATTGAGCAAATCACGCAAATAAAAAAGCAAAAAAAGTTGCGTAAAACCGCCTACATTTATTATATTGAGGCTATGGCAACGGAACTCACTTTTAATTTCATCTTTGGCCGCGTTATTGAGCGTATTCGCAATTCAACGGAAGCGCCGAATAAAAACAACGCCTTGTAAGACCGCTAACGAGCGCTTTGCCAAAGCTACACTGATATTAAAAACGACGTTATAGAAAGGCACTTATGGAGTCTATGGAAAGTTCTACGGTCGCGATGCTTGTCGGGTACTTTAATATTGCGTTAATAACGGTTGCGGCCATATTCGCGTTTTTCGGCGTCGTCGCGATTTTTCGCGCTTTGGTCTATCGCCGCGAGACTTCAGGCGGCAGGGCGGCGAGGAGGCGTAGCGCTAAGGAGAAGCCTAAAAGAGACCATACGCTATTGTCCGCGTTTTGCGTGGCCGCGCTCGCCGCGTTTGCTGTTGAGGCGGTGTTCTTCAACTGGCAGACCTACCTAAAAATTTTTGCCGGGCCTGAGCTTAACACCCTGAACACGTCTCCCGACAACCCGCGCGTCCTCCTTACGTCCCGCTCCGGATACAAAGCGGAAATAGTATCCGAAAACGACGAAAAGACAAATACTCCGGTCGTAAAAGTGATTTTCAAAAATCTTAACATAAAAATCACGTCGTTATTCGTTGATATGAAACTCGCCAACGCCGAAACCGCGTACATGACGGTTCATTGGGTTGATGAAACCGGCGCGTACGACTTTCAAAAGAAACTGTTAACGCGTTTCCCGCGCGACAATTACTCGTCGCTTGGCCCGCGCGGGAATGTTGGGGAACTTACGCTTGTATTCGCCCCGCCGACAACGACCGACGGCGACGTGAATTTTGTGCTTACGACCATCGCGTTAAACAAACGAATTCCATTTTATTTCAGCGGACTCCGCCTTATCGTTGTGTCGTGTTTGCTTTTCGCGGTCATTTGTTTCTTTAAAAAAGAACCTCGCGCCAAAGCCGCGTACTGCCTATTTGAGTATAAATTCAACCCTACAAACCGGAAGCAAAACGTCGTATACGCGCTTTTGGTCGTTGTGTTGATACTGTTCTCATACGTATGCATAAACACGTCGTACTCAAAATCATACCTTGAATACCCAACGCATCAGCATTACAACAAATATTTGGTCGACGCTCTCGCGCACGGTAGAACATGGTTGGATTACGGCACTCCTGAGAATCTGCTTAAAGCCGAGCGCCCGTACGACAACGCTTACCGCATAGCCAACGGTTATAAATTCAACTCCGACGTGATGTGGGACTGGGTTTGGTACAAAGGTAAGTTTTACTGCTATTACGGCGTTGTTCCGGCCGTTATTCTCTATGTGCCGTACAAACTCATTACCGGAGATTACCTGTCGAACAACGGCGGCATATTCTTGTTCACCGCAATCATAATAGCGTTAACGGCGATGTTGTGGCGGTTTTGCGTTAAGAAGTATATGCCGAACGCCGGATTCGTTTTTTATATACTGAGTTTTTTAACGCTGTTTTTCGCGAGCGGCATATCTTCCCAACTGCGGTACAACCGCTTTTACAGCATTGTTCAAACGGCCGGTTTGATGTTTGCCTTAGCCGGAGTTTTTTTATTGCTTAAGTCGGTGGAGAACGAGAAGATAAACCGCCTGAAACTGTTTTTTGGGTGTCTGTGTTTGGCGCTTATAGCCGGGTGCCGCCCTAATATGATTTTCGTATCGCTTCTTGTCCCATTTGTATTGTGGAAGTATAGGTCGTATAAATTACTCGGATTCGTAGCACTGCCCTACATATCGGTCGCCGCTTTGTTGTGTGCGTACAACTATGTCCGCTTCGAGTCGATTTTTGAGTTTGGGCAAAAATACTGTTTGACCAGCGACGACGCGACAAAATACACCCTGTTGAACCCCGTTGGGTATGCCGCCAAAGCGCTTTGGAACTCGTTTTTTGCCTTATTTGTTCCAAACAAATACACTTTGTACTTTCCGTTCGTCGAAAGTCAAATACCGCTTGTCGATTCCGTTTATGCCGGTATCTTTTGGGGGAGAAACACGGGTAGCGGAATGATCAATTTTCCTATAACGCTTTGTTTGTTGTACATGCTTAAAAAGAACATGGATAAAACGAGACTCGGCCTTGTCCGCTTGTCCTTAGTTTTATCTGTAGTTTCCGCGGTCATAATAATCGTCGATTCGTGCCTTGTCGGATTTTCGGTAAGATTTACGCTTGATTTCGCGTTTTTCCTTCTTTTGCCGTCGTTGTTTTGCGCTTATCTGTGGTACGCCGACCA
This sequence comes from Fibrobacteria bacterium GUT77, assembly GCA_001462255.1. Taxonomy (GTDB): domain Bacteria; phylum Fibrobacterota; class Chitinivibrionia; order Chitinivibrionales; family Chitinispirillaceae; genus GUT77. Next base: position 3,451 of record LIUJ01000220.1, read on the forward strand.
CGGGGATGACGCGCTTCCGAACAAAGACCGCCTTAGCGTCGTATACGTTCTGCTTGCCGTAAGCGTGCTCGTCGGGTTGTTTCTTTGCGTATCCGGCGGATTCCTTAAGGAATCGGGAGGCGCGGTGGCTTATGATCCGGTGTTGTATCGTTACCTTGAATGTTCGTTGGGAATCTTTTAAAAATGATAAACACCGCGCCCATCCGACTCCTTCGCCCCGAGCAATGGACGAAAAACCTATTCGTTTTCCTGCCGGTGTTTTTCGGCGGGCAGTTGTTGAACGTTTCCGTCTTATTGCCGTGCGTCGCGGCGTTTATCGCGTTTTCTTTCGCGGCGAGTTCCGTTTACTGCTTTAACGACATTTACGACGTCGACGCCGACAAGTCGCATCCGGTAAAACGCAACCGCCCGATAGCGTCCGGCGCCGTTTCCGTGAAGACGGCGTACGCGGCGACGGTCGTTTGCTTGCTTGCGTCGTTGGGTACGGTTCTGTTCGTTTGCGGCGAAAACGCGCGCTACGAGATTTTGGCGCTTATTCTGTCTTATTACGTTATGAACCTCGCGTACTGCGTTAAACTCAAACATTATGCCGTTATAGACGTGGTTATCATTTCCATAGGTTTTGTGTTGCGTGTTTTTGCGGGCGGGGTAGCCGCCGGCATCAGGTGTTCGGAGTGGATGATTATAATGACGTTTTTGCTCGCGATGTTCATCGCGTTCGCCAAGAGGCGCGACGACGTGGTTTTATATTTGAACACAAACGTTCTACACCGCCAAAACATCGACGGGTACAATTTGGAATTTATGAACCAAGTAATGACGGTTGCCGCGACCATTGCCATGATAGCGTATGTTATGTACACGCTTTCGCCGGACGTTATAGATTACTACAAAAGCAGGCATATCTACCTTTCGGCTATTTTCGTGTTGACCGGCATTATACGTTATTTGCAGGTTACCATAGTGGATTTGAAAAGCGGCAGTCCGACTAAGATTTTATTGCGCGATCGCTTTATACAATGCTGTATTGCCGGATGGATCGTTATGTTTTTGGTAATCATTTACGCGAAAAAAATAGTCGCGATATTCGGGGCGGTTGCCTTATGACCCGGCACAGTCGTAAAACGGCGTTCTTTGAAAAGATAAAAAGCGCTTGGTTTACAAAGGATTTCATACTATTCGCGTTTTGCGGCGGAATGGGCACGCTTACCAATTTTGTATGCTCCTTGGCCGTTTCAACGCGGCTGAACCCGTCCGTCTCATACGTTTTAGGCTACGGGATAAGCCTGTTTGTCGCGTACGCCTTAAACGCGAAGTTGATCTTTCACCGCGAATTTTCGCTTAAGGAATTCGTCAAGTTCGTAATTTCGTATATTCCCAATTTTTTGATATTGTTCGCGTTCGTGCTGATTTTTTTGAATTTGTTGCGTTGGAATAAAGTTATCGTGTACGCCTTAGCCGGTTTGTTGGGGTTGCCGATAACGTTTTTGCTCGTAAAAATTTTTGCCTTCGGCAAAGGAGATGAAACATGAAGACTTTTTTCATTACCGGCGGAGCCGGTTTTTTGGGCATCAACCTGATTCGCTTTCTCTTGGAGAAGGGGCATAAGGCGGTATCTTACGATTTTGAGGAGGATTTCAATTATCCCGAAAAGGCGGATGACCGTGTAAAGGTCTTTTGTACCAAGAAGAGCGATATCCGCGATCTCGCGTACATGACGGAGGCTATGGTCGGCAGCGATATCGTGATTCACTGCGCCGCGGCCTTGCCGCTTTACTCCCCAAAGGACATCCGCACCACCGACATTGACGGCACCCGCAACGTACTGATCGCCGCCCGTAAAAACGGCGTCGAGCGCGTCGTCCAAATATCGTCGACGGCCGTGTACGGGATACCCGACCATCACCCGTTGACGGAAGAAGACAAACTCGTAGGCGTAGGCCCTTACGGGGAGGCTAAGATAGACGCGGAGAGGGTGTGCGAGGAATTTCGAAAGCAGGGCATGACGGTTCCGATATTGCGCCCCAAGTCGTTTATCGGGCCGGAGCGGCTCGGCGCGTTCGCCTTGTTTTACGACTGGGCGTCGACCGGGCACGGGTTCCCCATGATCGGCAGCGGGAACAACCGCTACCAGTTCTTAGACGTGCGCGATCTCTGCGAAGCGATTTATTTGTGCGCCGAGCTGCCGAGCGAAACGGTGAACGATACGTTCAATATAGGCGCGGAGGAGTTTACAACCATGAAAGAGGATTACCAGGCGGTTCTCGACCGCGCCGGATTCGGAAAGAAGATACGCGGCTTTCCGGCGGCTCCGCTTATATGGACGTTGCGCCTTTTGGAACTGTTGCGCCTCTCGCCTCTGTACAAATGGGTTTATGAGACGGCGTCCAAAGACTCCTTCGTTTCGATAGAAAAAGCCAAAAAAGTTTTGGGTTTCCGCCCGCGCTACTCAAACAAGGACGCGTTGCTCGGAAACTATCAATGGTATTTGGACAATAAGGATTCGTTTGCCCGCGCGTCGGGGGTTTCCCACCGCGTACCGTGGAAGCAGGGAATTCTCGGTCTTGCCAAATTGTTCTTTTGACGGCGCACGTCGGACAAAAGGCATACACGGTCGAACTTGATAAACTGCCCGAACGGTTACGCGAGCCTTCGTTTTGTTCGCAAACTTAAGACGGTTTCGCCGATGCCGGCGCAAACGACGATGTCTACCGCAGCGCGTCGTTTTTGTCGATTATCCGCGCTATCCTATCCGTAACCGCTTCCACGTATTCCGTCGCCGCCGCTTTGGGGTCGGTTATCAACGCTTTTAGGCTAATCTTTTTAGACGATTTCGAAAATTTCATTACTTCGGGAAAATGCTCTAACGCTGTCATCCCCGCCTCCAACGTATCTTTTTTATTCGGGAAAAATTTATACAGAAACTTTATGAATGACTTGTGGAAATCAAACTTATTTAGGATATGTACGGTCTGCAACCAACACCAAATACGCAAAGACTGCTTAATAAACGCGATTATTCCGTCTATTGTGATGAACGGTAGAACGTCCAAACGCTTGCCGTAAGAGAAAAACAGGTTTGTGAACGCCACGAACAGGAAGAGCGTATAGAAGCGCGTCGGGTAGATCAATACAAGCGGGGTCTTGCGGTTTAACAAGTATGATACCAAAGAATAAATCGTCGCCGCAGAGATTAAGACATATATATTGTTGATGAACATCAGCGATATTGATACTGCGAAGGTTGCGATTATTATCAGTTTGGCGGTAACCGTCGTATGTGTCGTGTCGGTATGGTTTGTTGCGTTTAAATTACTCTGGATTGCTTCGTCGCTTCGCTCCTCGCAACTTGTGTATCTCGGCGATAGCCAATGACCGTCATTGCGAGCGAAGCGAAGCAATCCAGTATTTTGACCATTATACCCAAGAATCTTTCCCACTACCGGCGTAAGCGCCCCCACAAACCCTCCAAAGACCACCGCGGCGCAAAGCATAAACGGTATCTGCCCAAGCACGCCGATATTTCGCGACATCATTACATAGATAACGGCTAATTGTCCGATATTGTGAAACAGCGCCCCGACAATCGCCGTTCCCACCGTTCCGGTAAGTCCGCGCCGTCCTAACGTCGTCCACAAAATGAACATCGCCGCCGTGGAAAGCAATCCGCCGCTTAGGCTAAGCGTCAACGTAAACAGCGAGAATCCGAAGTAAAAGCCGGATATCCAAACCCGCAGCGCGGTATAGAGCAACGCGTCCCCAAAACCGTACTTCATTATCCACAGGATAGTAATGATATTGGCGAATCCGGGTTTGAGCCACGGTAAAAACGGCAGTCTTGGAATGGCAAGTTCAACGGCGTTGAGCGCTACGGCGGCAAGTAGCCAAATTGCCTTTTGCGTCGCGGCGCGGTCATTAGTCGGAGGTGAGTGTGTGGCGATGAATTCTTTATTTGTCGGCATATGTCAATCCGCGTTTATTATCATTTTCTACCATAATCTCAAACATTCAGATATGACTGCGGTTCCATGCGATATTTTTCCTCAAGCGGCGCTCCCTCTTTGTTGTAGGTTGCGTTAAATACAATGTCGGACAGCCACTTCTTGAATGTAAGATTGTCGTTAAATTGCTTATATAATTCCATATTATCGCCCATGATACTGAAAATGACCGTCTGCAACACACGATCACTCTCCGTACGAGCCTCCTGCCTGTCCGAATTCCGCATGGCGTTTCGGTACGTTTTGTCTTTTGATACCATCGCCGGAATACGTTCTATCTGCCATCGCACATTGTCGGCGTCTTTCCATGTACATCGTATGAAGCAACGGTTCATCGTAACCCGTTTGAAATTTGTCGGCGACAATCAAGAACCGGTACGGATCCGATTTAAATGTTTTTTCAATCGCAGATGACGGGAAACCGTTGATAGACGATTCGTTAACCGTCTTTCCGTCGTACTCCTTGTCGCCGCTAAACGCAATTACCGCCTTATACGGGCTTTTGCGGGCTTCCAAACAACGGCATATCGCGTAATAATAGTCTATCGCCCGCTCAATACCAGTAGTGACCACCATAGCGCGGGCCTGCCCGCCTATCTTACCCTTGGCAATAACCTGATCGTGAAAATGCTCCACCATCATCTCGGCTTTTACGGATATGGGATATCTGTCGCTCTCTACATATCTACGAAATTTCTTCATGGCCCGCTTTTCATCAAACATCGGATCATCAACAAGTGTTTTGATCAACCGATAATAACTGTTTAGCTGATTGGCAAGCCACGCTATCGAGTTTGACTTGCCGCTCCCCGCGCTGTGCTGTATAAGATACCTACGCCCGACGCCGTTTTGCCGAACATCCGCAAGCAGCGCCCTAACCGCCGCCATCTGATGATAACGCGGGAATATCTGCTTGTACGCCTTCTTTCCCCGTATCGCTATCGCGAACGCCAAGCTTTTGCATCTGCTTCGGTTGTGTCGCTTCGAGAAAGCGGAATAGGCGTAGCTCGTCAACAGCGTACTCGCGGTTGTAGTCGACGCTTTCCCCGTTCTCGTAGCCGTTTTGGGTTACGAGGTGATCGACTATTAAGGATTCGAGGCCGGATTCGCGGATGTCGGTGGGCATTGTTTATTCCTTCATGTAAAGTTTGTCCGTTTGCCATCTTTTTGGATTGTTTCTAATGTATTCCGTGATTTCATTATACGATTGTTCGTTTCGAATGATATGTTCGTAATAATTACGTTGCCACGGCGAATAACCCATTCTACGAGATACAGCGGATTTATAGGCACGAACAATTACAGATAATGTCCCATGTTTAGGTGAAATAGCCGACATATTTTGAACCGTAGGGGCGTTGCGTGCAACGCCCGCCGCCGGCCCAACACCCACCGCCGCACCATCCCCCAACAAAATGCCATCTCCCGACATAACGACATTGCGTGATTTCGACGTCGTTTGTGTATCATACGTTTTGTGGGCGTTGCACGCAACGCCCCTACGGGGTGATTTCGCAACCATCGGCGCTGGGTTGTTATCGGGAACTTGGGCGTTATTGGTATGGTGTGTGTTATTGGTATTATGGGCGTTGCACGCAACGCTCCTACAATCGGTGATTTCTACAATCATGTGGATATGATTCGGCATAATTATATGTTCTTTCAAAATAACATATCTCCTGTGTTTCGGCATTTCAATTAATTCATGTTCCGCAATTTTACCGGCGTAATTCAATGATACCAACCCATCGCGAATATTTCCAAACAAACATTTATGGTTTTGTACACATATCGTTACAAAATACAAACCATTTTGTGAATAATCATATCCTTTCAACCGAACGGAATAACGTGTAGGGGCGTTGCGTGCAACGCCCGCAATCGTCCCAACACCCACCGCCGCATCATCCCCCAACACGACACTATCACCCAACATAACGACATTGCGTGATTTCGACGTCATTTGTGTATCATACATTGTGTGGGCGTTGCACGCAACGCCCCTACGGGGTGATTCATCATTTATGGCCATCTTGATTGGTCTCCCTGAACCTAAATTTTCTTCTTTGAAATCAATATATTTAAAAATATATAATTTTAATATTAAAAATATCAAAATTTTATGTTTCGAAATCGATTTAACCCACCACACCGATGTGACGCCTTGTTTTAGGGCTAAATCACCTCGTCGAAACCTTCCGACGGATCGTCGTCAACGTCGTTGCCGCCGTCCGCTTCGCCGATTGACTCCGTTACCGACTCGTACTCCGGGACTGCTACGGCGCGGACGTCTAGTTTGCCGGTTACTGCGTCGGAGATTAGGCGGGTGCGGTATTCTAACAATAACGCTAACAATGAATTTGGGTAACTTTCCAAGACTTTTGGATCTATACTTGATTTGCCATATACCAATTTGATGAACTTGTTAATCTGCGACACCTTCCAATCGAGAAAGCGGACGATGTGGTCTTGTTCGTCGCGGGGCGGCAGTGGTATTAGATGGTTTTTCAGTTTTTCGTAGTCAATGTTCTGTCCTTCGCGAATACCTGTTACGCACATTTGTAAGAGTTCTATAAAAAGCCGTGATTTGGCCAAATAACGAAAATATCCGCTTACTATATGTTCGTTCGGTATCATAACGGTGTACGCCGGGCTGATTATACCCTGATAATATGCGTATTCTATGCCGCCTTGAAATGATCTCAAACTGATAACGAAGTCACCGACGCGAACCAATTTGAGATTGTGTAAATCTTTTGTCGCTTCAACGGTTCTGTTTCCATATACGCCTTTAGGGACTACGCCCATATTTTGCGACGCTACAAGCAATGGTTCATTTGGATAGCCTTTTTCCACACGCTCGGAAAAGACGTATTTTATTTTGCGGCTACCCCAATGTTTTGGAATGGTTGTCAGCCACAATTCGTTTAATGATTGATATGTTGAGTAACTCATTCCCCGCCCCCCAACCGTCTCCGCCCCAAATCACGAGCGTTCAATCGTGAAACAGCGGACTTTCCGGTCTCTTCCTCTAATTGTTTCCGTGCGACTTTGGCACTTTTGTCCACCAACATATTGAGCGCTGTGGTTTCATCTGCACTACCACCATATCTGTAGACATACTTCGTGTTGACGTACCGCGACGCGAAG
>LIUJ01000221.1 GCA_001462255.1 Fibrobacteria bacterium GUT77
GGCGTCGCTGCGCGACTTAAAAGAAACATTGTAACAATTATCCTACCGCGATGTTCTAAATGTAGTGTATGTCCCAAAAGACCGATAGGCTTTGAGGGCGAAATACCATACAACGCGCGGGGATTATGGTTATTAATTTTTTTTTGCGCCGCGGGTTGCCCATAATATATATTGTATAGCTTTGAAAAAAAGCGGTTGCGGCGGGCGGTTGATGTTTTTTGTAACAAGTGCGGCGGTCGGCGTGTCTAATCTTGTTGAATATTCGAGTTAGGTCGTACGATTTAAATCATATAAACCATTAACTTTTTTTAATTAGGAGGGTGCAATGAAAAGGTCTGTCATTGCGAAGGCGCTGGCCCTTGTGCCGGTTTTGTGTTTTGGGTATGTGTTCGGTCAGGCGATTGGCGGTCCGGCGGGCGGTCCGCCTCCGCGTAGCAGCGGGGACGCCATTGCCGGATACGTTTTTGGGGCTGATGAAGCTCGCAACGGCGAGGAGCTTGCCGAGGCCGTCGTCAAAAAGCTCGCCGACAGCCGGAAGTATTCGGAGCCGAGGCGCAGGTCGCGCGAGTTCTTCAGGGAAGTTGAGAAGATGGAAGCGAAAGAAGCGCGTCGCGGCACGTTGCCCGACGACCGCGACTTCTGCCGCATAGGCGGCGATTTTGGGGTAAACTACCTCTGTATCATCGACATCCAGAAGGTCGGACGCGGCGCGAGCGTGTGGGGACGTATCCTCGACCTCTCCAACTGCCAAGTAGTGGCGACCGCGGAGTTCCAAGGTTTAGTGCGCAACACTGCGGAAATTGAGAAAGCGGCCAATGAGCTCTCCCGCGAACTCCTGTTCCGCAGAATGAACAAGCGCTCGATGGGCGGCGCTCCCACGCCTCCGCCGCCTCCGCCTCCGCCTCCGCCGCCCCCGCCCGGGGACGCCATTGCCGGATACGTTTTTGGGGCTGATGAAGCTCGCAACGGCGAGGAGCTTGCCGAGGCCGTCGTCAAAAAGCTCGCCGACAGCCGGAAGTATTCGGAGCCGAAGCGCAGGTCGCGCGAGTTCTTCAGGGAAGTTGAGAAGCTGGAAGCGAAAGAAGCGCGTCGCGGCACGTTGCCCGACGACCGCGACTTCTGCCGCATAGGCGGCGACTTTGGGGTAAACTACCTCTGTATCATCGACATCCAGAAGGCCGGACGCGGCGCGAGCGTGTGGGGCCGTATCCTCGACCTCTCCAACTGCCAAGTAGTGGCGACCGCGGAGTTCCAAGGTTTAGTGCGCAACACTGCGGAAATCGAGAAAGCGGCCAATGAGCTCTCCCGCGAACTCCTGTTCCGCAGAATGAACAAGCGGATGGGGGGGAGGTAATTACCGGCGCACCGCCGCCCCGGCGACGGCGCGACAGTAAGTAAACGTATTTTGAAAATAGGCGAGGGTCGACCGAACGAGTTTCGATTGACCCCGCCTGAATTTATGTCCCGTTAAAACGCGTTAAACGCGCGCGAAATACGCGTAAAATCGACATTTGCCGATATTGCGCCGCCCGCGCGTGAGGTAGGAGCAAAGTACCGCGTAAGACGCGCTTTTGACAATTTTGTAAATTTAATTATTTACAATCCGTAATCGGTGATTCGTAAATCGGTAAATTAGTAAATCAGTAAACGTGTGTCAATCAAACAAAACGTTTTTGGAGTACAAACCCTATTTAAAGGAGAGGTGCGTATGTCGAAGTTGCTTAAGTTGTGGAAGGTCTTGGCGGTTGGAGCGGTCGTCGCCGCTTTGGGGATGATGGCGTCTTGCGTGGAGACGGGGGATGAACCTGAGGTTACGGATCTTACCGTTACGATACAAGACGGGGGAACGGGATCTTACGGTGGAGGTACATATAAAGCCGGTGACACGGTGGATATTTACGCCGGAGAGAAATCCGGTAAAACGTTTAGAATATGGACGACCGCGGACGTTGACGTGACGGAGGAGATTGACGACGAAGATGCTGAAACATGGTTCGTTATGCCGAACCGTAGCGTTACTTTGAGGGCGTGGTGGGATGATGATGTCGGTCCCGTAAAATATACCGCGACGGTTTATGATGGTTCTGAACAAAAAACATATACGTTGGAAAAGGGCGACACATTGGATATTGAGGCGGATTTTAAGGTGAGCGGCGTTGAGTTTGTTAAATGGGTAGCGTTGAATGCCGACAAGAAGAGCAAAACGTCGTCTGTGAAGTTTGGCGATGATACGAAAGATTTGACTTACTTCATTATGCCCGATCAGGATGTTTTTGTGGGTGCGACGTATGCGTATGAAGAAGGCGGGGCCTCGGTTAGGTTTACTTGGGAGGCTACGCATAATCAGGACATTTTCGCGATATGGGTGAGCAAAGACGATGTGGAAGACTGGTATAATGACGTATACCGGGGCATATACCTTGCGAACGTGGATCCTGAAGATCCGAATGATATTTATAATTATGTCTCGGATATTCCGCAGAATCCTGGAATTGACGATGAGCAATTGGACGGTTTCTATAATAGAGACATATCGAGCTCCCTTAATAACAAAGGCAAGTATTGGTTTGTCTATGGTGGTGATTATACCGCGGTATGCACGGTTATTGATCCTGATTATGGGGATACGACCGACATTGTGGCAAACTATAAGGTCGACGACGAAGAGCTTTACGAGTATTTCTTCGACGTTGGTTTCGATGTTGGATTGTTCTTGGCCGGTTCGGAAGTTCCCAGTGACTGGGTGGTTTTGAAGCAGTATGATAACCAACATGAGAGACCGGAGCTTGAGAAGTCAAAGTCCAAGCCCGCGTTGCTTAAAGTGCTCAAGAAGGGCAACGTAACCTACTACGTCCTTCGCAGGCCGAGAAAGTAGTAACTACGCCCAGATTTATTTAGCGTAGCCAAGTCGTAACGCAGTTCAGGCCGTCGACGCATTTTCCCGTGTCGGCGGCCTTTTTTACGGGTGATTGTTTGAAATAAACATAACCGATAAATATCAACCGACAAACAAGGAGCAGTTTGTATGGCTACTAAAATCAGGTCGTTTTTGTTATCGGCTGTCGTCGTCGCCGCGGTCGCGATGTTGTCGTCTTCTTGCTATGTCCAAGTGGACAACGAGCCTACGCCGGAAGTGAGATTCACGTGGGCGAAAAATCAGGAACGCTATATTACAAGTATTGCGGCGAGTTATAAAGATGTAAAAAATTGGTACGACACGTACTACGCGGATATTAGCTACGATATCGAAGACGCCACCGACGTTCCTTTGAATAGGGGGAGAAGCGGGAGTAACGATCTTCCTGACAATCTCTTTCCGGCTCGCGGTAACCGCGGTGAGGATTACTACAAAGGCAGATATCTTCCGATATCGTCGGGAACATATACCGCCGTATGCACGGTCGAGGATCAGTATGGTTACGCGGATATCGTGGCGAACTACATGATTGCGGTTTCGGGGTCGTACAGGTACTTTGAGATTGCTTTTGACGTAAAGAAGATACTTGCCGGCAACGACGACCCGGAATGGGAGGGTGACGGTTGGTTTTTTGACGAATATAATCGTTCCGGTACCGTTCCGTGGTTGGAGAAGACCCCCGCCAAGAAGGGGTTGGTAAAGACGATTGAGGGTGAAAGCGTGACCTACTACGTCTTCCGCAGGCCGAAGGTGTAACGTAGCGGCAACACTATCGGGCTAAGTTTTCAAACCGTCGGCACATTTACCCGTGTCGGCGGTCTTTTTTTTGTGGGATAATATCGGTAACGTCGGCGACGTGTGACGGGTTTGCGGATCAGGCCGTCGCGGCGTAATTTTAATTTGACATTATCCTTGTCCGAATATTATCTTACTATATGTTTCCAAACGTTACATTCGCAGTGAAAGAGTATAAATATGAATAAAAAAGTAGAACTTTGGTTCGGTTTGTGCGACAGAGATATGAAGGGTGCGTACGGGATGTTGAAAACGAAGAATTACGTGTTGGCCGGGTACCAATGTCAACAGGTGATGGAAAAGGCGTTAAAGGCGTGTATCGCGTCCGTATCAACGGACGATCCTCCTAGAATACACGCGTTGAACAAATTAGCCGAGCTTACCGGATTGAAGCGGGAATTTTCGAAAGAACAAAATGAACTTTTAAACTACTTGAATCCGCTTTTTATAGAAGCAAGGTATTCTGACTATAAGTCGGCGGTTCTGTCTCAATTAACGCCGGAATATTGCAAACAATTGATTGTCAGAACGGAGGAATTTTTGTTATGGATAAAGAGCAGGCTCTCCAAATAGCCGAAAAATACGCGGAGATAGTTGCGAAGGAGTTTAATCCCAAGCGGATACTGCTGTTCGGCTCGCATCTCAACGGAACTCCGCACGAATACAGTGATATAGACATTGCCGTTATTTGCGACAAATACGAAGGTCCCGGTACTTGGTGGGACGGTGCCGCCCGTCTCTCGTCGTTATGTTGGGATGTGGACACATTGATAGAGCCGCATTTAATGGAACTCTCCGACGACCCGTGGGGTTTTGCGCATAAAGTATTGGAAACCGGAAAAGTCCTATATCCGAAAGGGTAATAACGGCGTCTATCCCGTAGTTCCCCTTATATCATTAAGGGCAACGGCGGATTGCGCCGTCGTAGCGGTAAGAAAGATTTGCATTTCGGCGCGGGAATAGGTATATTATTGATAATGGACTGAATAGAAAACAGATACACGGGCGTAGGGGTGCCGAGCGACATTTACAAATACGGTAAGCCGCTTAATAATCGCCAACAAGCGCTTTTGGATAAGTTGCCGGAGTACGACAGCCGGGCGGTAGTCGGCAAAGACGACGTTTCGATGAACGACTTGGCGGCGTTGACGGCAAAGACGGGCGACGAGTTCGCGATGTTTACGCGGGGGGCGGAGCGGCTTGTTGTGAGAGGTGACGAAAGGCACGTAGGTATAGATTTTAAGAATGCGGCGGAATTCAGCGCTCAAGGGTATAA
>LIUJ01000222.1 GCA_001462255.1 Fibrobacteria bacterium GUT77
GGCCTCGTCAAAGAATATAACCAAAGGCTTATCAAGCGACCGGCAGTAGGACACAAGCGATGACTTCAGCACATCCAAAATACTACCGTAATCGGCATCTTTGGCAAACCCCGGCGGCAAGCCCTCCTCATTTAGGCGGACCTTTATTTTGTTTACGATCTCCGGAATGGCCTTTTCCGGATCGATACACCCCTGAATTGCCTCTAATGAGCAATATAGGGCGTGGTACTCGCCAGACGTGTTGATATCGCGGGTAAGTTGTTTCAAGAGCGTGGTCTTGCCGCTCTGACGCGCCGCGTGGATGACGAAGTAGTGCCTCTGGCGGATCAAGTCCGTCAACTCGTCGCCGATGCCGCGCAACGGGTCTAGCATATAATGATCGCCCGGTAAGCACGGGCCGGCTACGTTGAACTCCATCCTACGCTTATACATAAAACGGCTACCGCCTTTTCTTGGGGGGTGGGCGACCGGTAGTTTGTTGTAATCAATATTACATAATATAATTTATGGCGCGGATAACAACCGCGCGGTACGGATATTTGCCTTTTAGGCCGCGCAAATACTAATTTATGAACTGCACACCCCCGTCAACCTCAATGTTTTCAATGCTTCCGTAAAATGTAGCCACTACAAAACCGCTACATCGCCCCGCACACCCTTTATTCTTCGTACATTTGTTGCCTGATTTCTTCCTCTTTTTCCGCCGCCCGCTCATTAATTCGTCGTACTTCTGCCTCGTACTTATCTTTGAGCCTCTGCTTCTTAGTCCTTTTTACCTTTTCGTCCAATCCTCTATTCGTGAAGTTTATGTAGGCCCTCGGTGCCATTCCTATTACCGGCCAGCTCATCACCTTCTCTATCCAACTACGGTCGTCCGGCGGTAGCTTAGCCTCGTCTATTGTTTTGCCGGCTTTGGCCGCCTTTTGTAACCGCCGTTTTGCCTCCTTGCGTGGGTTCGTGTTGGGGTCATAGAACCGAATGTAGCCTGACACCGGTCCCGCCTTGTCAACTGCCCACTTCCCGAACTCTCCCCACTGCCGTGCCTCTGACATATCTTGTACGGCGGGTTGTATAATGTCGCGGCCGGTGAACGCGTCTCGCGGATATTGGTCGAGAACCCCAAACGCAAAGAACGCGTTCACGACCTGCAACAGCGGATTCTCCGAACTGGGGCTAAACGGTGTCGGTTGCAATACCTCTTTTCCTATATTCAGCGCGCTTTTACCGGCAATACCCGATATCTCTTTGGCGGTACCCTTGCCACCCTTCTTTGCGGCGGCGTAGGACTGTGCCATACCTTGCACGCTATAATACCATACGGCTTGCGCTACCTGCCCAAGGTAGTCTCCGGCAACGCGGACATAGCCTTGTCGAACACTTTTGTCGAGTTTTCCGGCTTTCCCACGCAACGGGTTACCGCCCGCGTCCATAGGTCCGGAGCGCGCCGGTATCGGTATCACCCAGTAGCGGGCGAGATGATCTTCGGGTATCCGCGATACCGCTTCTTCCATATATTGCGCCAATTCTACTGCCCAATCTCCAAGCCTCAACGCCTCTACCGCGGGGACAAGTTGCTCCTCGCGGGCGAGCGAAGTTATCGTTGTGTATATTGCGCGGTGCATAATGAACTTTGTAAACCACTCTTTCGGGTTATCTCTCATGGATACAAAGCCCGCCCGCATTCCTTGTATGTTTACGTTGGAAAACGTGAATAGGTTATTCAATCCGCGTTTCCACATACCGCCGGCCATAAAGTCCGGCGTACCGCCCGCCGTTCGTACTTTGTGGGCGCGGGCTACCGGGTCATCTATCTTCGCCTTTTTGTCGTATTTCAATAGCTTGTAGTTGGCGAGCTTCGCCGTAGTCTCTTGAAACTCTTGAGCCCAATTAAACGGCGTCTTTGCTTTCCCGTAGAGATCGTCCACGAAAGCCGCGGCGCGAGTAGTCATAGCTTTGGCTTGCTTTACCCGCCCTTCTTCGCTTATTTCGAGTTCTGTTTTGTTCTTTCCGAGTTCAATCTTACCCTTCCCGAACATCGCCATCGCCCTCTCGTAGCCGGGCGTACTTTGGTCAACATCGTTTCCATACGCCCTACCGGGGTGTATCGCCCCCTCCATAAATGCGTTCCGCAAATCGCCGGTCGCCTTTCCGGTTTTCATATACTCAATCACTTCCGGTGCCGCTTTAAAGTAGTATTTGCCGAGCATGCGGATACTTGATTTCGGGATGTTCATCACCCCGCTCATGAAGTCGCGGGGAGGGTTGCGCAACAAGAACCCGATGTTTGTGTTTACAAACGTTTCGCGCCACATGTTGCCCATTCTTTGCATTAATGCCCACCCACTGCTCATTGAAAGAGGGTCGTGCGCCAGTACGTCGGCAAGCTCTGTGCTAACGTCGTAGGCGTGGAGCTTGCCGTTTTTGACGAACTTAATAGTCCGCAACGCCCCCCTATCCTGCGTTACAAACATGTCCCCTTTGCATTTTGATTCTTGTACTACGTATGGATGGTTACCCTTTGTAACATGCAACAACCCGCCGTCCGGGTCCAATACTTTACGCACGGCATCGTTGGTGGCCTTTAGCGTAACGAGTTTCAGGTCGTTCATTATCGTGGCGTCAAAGACGTTACCTACCTTGTTCAGCGTCCCGGTTTGACGGTGGATTCCGAGCGATCCGCTTTGTCCGCCCGTAAAGACGTTGTCAACGTGGCTAACGACGTCGAAGCGCCCGTAATCGCGGTTGTTCATCGCGTAGTTTTTGAGCGCGTCGCCGTATGTATCATCGCTAAATAGGTATGGGAGCATGACCTTTTCGCGGATATCCGCGTATGCCTCCGCCGCCCTCTTTAATTTATCGTACATATCCGGGTCGGTATCTTCTATAAACTTGAGTTGCTGTGCCGCCGCATCCGCGTCGTCCGCGTTGGCTATCTTTGAGCGTTCCCCCTTAACGCGCTTATAGTACATGTACGCGCCGAGCAAGTCCCGCGTCTCTCTGTCAAACCCGTCCTTTCCGAATATCTCATCAAACTTGTTTTGTATGTCTTTTTGATAGACGCTCACCATTCCATCAACGTATTTGAGGCCGCGTTGGGCGAGATATGCGGGGTGTTCATCCGGCTTACCGCCGTTGTCCTCAATGATTTTCATAAGGCGGGCGTTCCGGTCAACAAACTTCTCCTTAATCGCCCAGTACGCATTTAACTTCAAATTCTCCTTTTGCTCTCTCGTTTTTTGCTCATCCGCCTTTTGTTGCGCCCGCATTACTTCAAAGCCGTTCACCGTCTTTTTCAGACGGAAGCCCTGCACCGCGTCGTTGCCCATCGCGTAAACGTCCATTATCGCCTTGTACGGCGTCGCGAAATCCGGTTTATTCACCAACATGTCTAATATGGCCTTGTACGCCGTTGGCGCGTCGGCCTTGAGGCGCGACGGGTTGGTGAGCAAAACGGAAACGGCGTCGGCGTATATTTCCTCCGGCTTTTTGCGATAGCGCATATACCGCTTGTCGCCTGCCTTTGTCGGGTCGAGCTTCCTCCACACTTGGGAGAGCGCCCAAAGTTCGTCTTTAACGGCCTTTATGTCAATTCCATCAGCGGGGTGTTCTAACCCGTCCGCCAAACCTTTCTTCATGTTGGTAATGATTTCGCCGAGATCGCCCTTTACGACGTGGTCGAGGTGCCCAAGCTCATGTGTCAAAATCCGAGCGGCCATCTCCGGGTTCTCGAAGATTTCGGCCTTAAGCTCCATGGAAGTTTTCCCATTTCGTGAACGACGGGACAGACCGTAAGCCCCATCCGCCAGCACCTTGCGGATAACCGGTGTGCGGCCGCCAAGTAGGGCGCGGGCAAGATCGACGAGTTCGGGGTACTCTATACGATAGAGCGATTTCGAGTTGCCGGGGCGGGCGTCGTCACCAATAGCGGGGAGGTCGGGGTCAATGGGGTCTCTGCTGTACTCCGTCTCAAAATCGGCGCGGGCTACGCGGCGTTCGCGGGACGGGTCTATGCTTGACACCTCTCCGTGCTCAATCTTTTCGACCGCGTTATTGACGTTTTTTCCGTTTGCGTGGGTAGCGATGATTTTCTTTATGTCGCTACGATACGCGTCGGCATATATCTCTACGGGATTCGTCCTATCGGTTATTTCGTGTATCTTCCCCTTGTCGCCGTCTTTGTTGGCGCTGAACTGATACTTCCTACCGTTGACGCTGAATATGGATTTAGAGGCGTCCGCCGACGCCTTATCGAGCTTGACGTCGTCTTTGGTAAAAACCTTGGCCGGCGGGACGGTAGGCTTAGGCCCGGCCTTTTGCTTGGGTTGCGACGCGGTCTCAACCGGCTTGGGGGCTTCGGGTGTCGGTACGGGCTCGGCGGCCGAAGTCTCCGCCGCCTCCGGCTTGGACGCTTTGATCGTCCCCCCGTCCCTTAACGTTGCGATATCCTTTTTCGTTTCGGCTACCTCGTCCGCCAACCGCTTCTTCTCGGCGGTGGAGGCGCGAAACAGCGTGGCGTGCACTTGCGCTTCCAACAATTCCTCCAAACGCTCCTCCGCCTCGCGTACCGTCTTTGGACGGGCTTTGGGGGTGGGCGGGGCGTCCTCCTTGACGC
>LIUJ01000223.1 GCA_001462255.1 Fibrobacteria bacterium GUT77
GGCAAGGAAAGCGCTCTTGTGCCTACTTTCCAAGTCCGACTTGTTCTTAGCCGCGTCCAAGCCTATAAGCACAAAACCCAACATCAACGCGAAAACAACGCCCAACACGCCCAATATCGCGGCCATCTGGCGCACCTTTTTATAGTACACGTTCTTAGGCGCCAAAATACCGGCGTACCAACCGTTCGGCAACTCTCGCAGAAAACAAACCGTTACCTCGTTTCGCCAATTTTTAATCTTAAACTCCGAAATGTTCCCACGCAACTTGATTTCGCTCAATAATTGGTTAAGGGGAATCGTGGTATCGGCAATGTTTCGCCCTATAAATTCCGAGTTGGGGTGGGCAAGCAACATCATGTCTTGAGCGAGCAAAAACCCGTACCCGTCTCTGGTGAGAGCGCTGTTCACGATCTTGTTACCGATGTAGCCGATTTGCGCGTCAACGCCTATAACGCCAAGGTACTCGCCGTTATCGTCGTAAAATGCGCACGAATAGGTTATAATGATCCCGCCGGTTACTATATCTTTGTACGGCGGCAGTTCGGCAATACCGTCGGTCGCGCGGGCGGCCAAATACCAAGGCCGATCGGCGGGCGAATAACTCTCCGGCGCGGCCATATTTAGGCCGTTTATGAAAAACGGCTTATCGGAGGGCCTCTCAACGTATCCGTAGAAGCCGTTGATGTCCGGCGTGTCGCTCTCCTTTGACCGCAAATAAGCTGATATGTCGTATGTATACTTCTGCAACTCGTCGGCGCCGGCGCCGCGCAGTACCTTACTGCGTACCGTTCTCGCGAAAACGCGCAATACGGCCTGCGTCTTGGCCAAATCGGAGTTGACCTGGGACTCCAAATTATCCAACACGCTCTCCGTGTTGCGCACCAAATCGTCCCGAACAATCCTATTTACAAAAACGTAGCTTAACGCAACCATGAGCAAAAACGCGAAAAAAGTAAAGAGCAACTGTATGAACAGTTGACGTTTCGGGTCAAATATTTTTTTTAACGCGCCGACCTTTAACATATTCCACCCACTCTCACGGTTAATTTTTTTCGGCTCCGAATCAAAACCACAAAAAAGGCGAACCGCAGTCCGCCTCTTTACATTCCGCCGTACGCCTTAAGGCGACGTTACTTTTCGGCGGGAACCGGTTCGGCATCCGCTCCGTCTTCCTCTATTTGCTTATCCTGAATAACGAGCTCAACCCTTCTGTTCTTGGCCCTGCCCTCCTTCGTGTCGTTGTTCCCTATGGGTTTTTCGAACGCGTGACCCACGGCGGTCAGGCGCGTGTCGGCCACCCCTTGCTCAACCAAATAACCGCGCACGGCGTTGGCGCGATCCTCGGATAGCTTTTGGTTGTACTCTTTCGCGTCCACGTTCTTCGGGGCCAAATTGTCGGTATGGCCCTCAACCACGATGTTGGGTTCCTTGTAAACGGTTAGGATGCCCGCAATCTTGGCCAAGCTTTCCTTGAGTTCGGGCTTTAGCGTCGCCTTGCCGCTCTCAAAGAGTATGTCCGCCATGGAAATGATGGTACCGCGCGCGTCCCTGCTTACGGAAAGCAAATCGCTCTGTAACGCGTTAAAACGCGCCTGAGCGTCTTGCATGACCTTGCGCAGGCGAGCGCGTTCCGCGGCCAACTCCGCCTTCTTGGCCTCTAAGTCGCCCTGCAAAAGCGACGATTTGGCCCTGCTCGCCTCAAGCTCCTGCGCCAAATTGTAGGCGCGTCCGCCCTCTATGCGGCTGATCTTCTCGTGCAGTTTGTGCAAAACGTTTTGCAACGAGTCGCGGCCGGCGATATTCTCGGCGGTCTTGCGCAGGTTGGCCTCGCGCTCAAACGACAGGAACGCCGCCGCCACGTAGGCGGAACAGGCCGAAAAAGCCAACGCGGACTCCGGTGAGCCGGGTTTTGGTTTAACTACGGAAAGCGCGGATTCGATACGGCCTTTCGTCTCTACGTATACGTCGGCAGCGGTGACCACGCCGTTGTTTCTGAGCGCGGCGTACTCTTTGTCGAGTTTGTCGTTGAGAGCCGTAAGCTCAAGAAACCTATCCCGCGAAACCTTACCGCGCGCGGGCGCGGCGGCCTCTTCTTGCGCCGACGCGAAAGCTACGGCGCCCATAAGCGCCACAAGCAAAATTGACGATATCTTTTTCATGTTACTTTGCCTCCCCCTCTTTGTTTACGCTCGCCAAAACCTTTGAATAAGTCTCAACCAGTTCTTTGCTCTCCTTGAGCGCGGCCTCGGACGCGCTCAAGGCCTGACCGCTCTTCAACAAGGTGTGGCGCGACAACGCTATGCGGTAATAAGCCGCGGCGAGATCGGCGTACGCGGCGGCTTTCTCCGGAGACTTGGTCGACCGCGCCGTGTTAAGTAAACTCTCGGCGGCGTTGATCTCCTCCCCCTGAAGGTTAACGGCAACGGCCTCCGCCTTTAGGTACTCCGCTTCCGTCGTCGTACGCACCTGAACGGGACGGTAGGAGGCCCCGCAGGAGGCAATCAACGCAAGACTCAGCGCCGCAAACGGCAACTGCATTCGTCTTAACATATTAACTCCCCTTTGCAAGTATGATTTTTATATTGTTTTGACAAAAAGCCGACACTGATACGGCAACCGTACGATCTTTTGGCGCATAGCGCGTACCGCGCGTTATTGAATGTACGGCTCTTATTTAGGTATATAATATATATCCGGTAACGCGCATATTCAACTTTTTTTAATTTTATATGTGCGCCGCCCGACCGCCGATCATCCGCGCCGCCTCCATTATCGCCTCCGACAACGTGGGATGAGCGTGTACGGTCTCGGCAATTCTCCCTATCCCTGCGCCGGAGTTTCTCGCTATCAGCAGTTCGTGAATCAACTCGGATGCCCCCGCCCCCGCTATGTGAGCGCCCAAAATCCCACCCGTCGACGGGTCGGCCAGTATCTTTACAAACCCCTCGGCTTCCTCCGCCGCCACAGCCTTGCCGCAAGCCTTAAACGGAAACGACGCCTTGGCAAACGGCACCCCCCGCGCCGCCGCCCGCTCCTCCGTAAACCCAAACGACGCGACGGACGGCTCGCAGTAAACGACGGTGGGGATCTCCGCCGGATCAACGCGCGGGCTTGCGGGCGGACGGCCGGCGATATGCTCCGCGGCGACTTCGCCTTGCTTAGAGGCCACGTGGGCAAGCATAGGAGCGCCGGCGGCGGCGTCGCCTATGGCGTATATCGATTTCACCGCGGTCTGATAATAATCGCCGGTTTCGACGAATCCTTTTGTTGTAACGATCCCGACCGCGTCAACCCCAACGCTCTCCGTGTTCGGCACCCGGCCGGTCATCACAAAAATTTTGTCAACGGTTATGTCGGCACGGTTACCGGCGCTCCCTCCGATTACCGCTTTAATCGCGCCGTCAACAACCGAATAAGACGACACCGCAGACGCCGTATAAACCTTTATTCCGCGCTTCATGAACGACCGCCTGACAAGCGCCGAAACCTCACCGTCGGATGCGGGCAAGACGTCGCCCGCCGCCTCAACAATGTGCACTTCGGAACCGAACGCGCTCATTATATGGGCGAACTCCGCGCCGATTGCCCCGGCGCCCACAATAAGCGCCCGACGCGGAAGTTCTTTCATCATCAACGCGTCGTCGGAAGAGAGAATGAACTTGCCGTCGAACTCAAGCGTCGGCAACGGTTTAGGGCGTGATCCGGTAGCGACGATTATGGCGCGCGCGGAGAGTTTGCGGCCGTTATCCGTTTCGACCTCGTGTTCCGAGACGATCCGCGCCGTGGCCGCTATCAGCTCCACCTTATTTTTTTTGAGGAGATACGACACCCCCTTGGAGAGCGATTCCGCCGCCTTACGCGAAGCGTTGAAGACGTTTTCGTAGCGAAACCCGGAGGCGTCAACCCGCGCGCCCATCGCCTCGAGCCGCCATATATTCCGGTAAATCTCCGCTTGCTTGATGATAGCCTTGGTCGGTATGCATCCGATATTTAGGCAGACCCCGCCCACGCTCCCGCGCTCAACGACGGCGGCGCGAATCCCAAGTTGCGCGGCGCGTATCGCGGCCACGTAACCGCCGGGGCCGGAACCGATGATTAGCGCGTCATAATCGTAATTTGTCGGCATTTTTTTGCTTATACCCCCATTTCAATTCATTGCGCATTGTTTAATATAACTTATTGACCGATCAAGGAGATACGGGCGTTGACGTATCCGCCGGAATCGCGTCGGTCGTCACAACCTCTTCCACGCCTACCTCTTTTTCGGTACTAAGCTCTTCCGCCGACATTTCCTCCATCTTGGCCCGCGCCATCTGCTCAAACTCCTCCATGCGCGGCAAGTCGCCGATTTTGTTTATGCCGAAGTAGCGCAAAAAGTCGCTTGTCGTTCCGTAGAGCATGGGCCGCCCGGGTTTGTCGCTGCGCCCGCAGAGGTCTATTAGCTTCCTTTCGAGGAGCGTCTTCATCGCCCCGTCGGAGAGCACGCCGCGTATCGCCTCCACCTCCGCCTTGGATATGGGCTGACGGTACGCGA
Organism: Fibrobacteria bacterium GUT77; assembly: GCA_001462255.1. Lineage (GTDB taxonomy): Bacteria > Fibrobacterota > Chitinivibrionia > Chitinivibrionales > Chitinispirillaceae > GUT77. The sequence continues at coordinate 4,535 of LIUJ01000223.1, forward strand.
TTATCGCCAAACACTCAAGCGCTTGCAACGAGAGCTTTTTCGCGGCGCGCTCCTTGTAAAGTTTTCTGACGTAGGGGTGATAGGCGGCAAGCGTATGGAATTGATAACCGCCGCCGGCCTCCGTTATCTCAAACGGGTGCCCCTCCGTAAGCAACCGCTCGTTGATCTCGCCCACCATCTTGCGAATATGACGAGCGTCGGGGGAACCGGGTAGAATGGCCTTTAGTTTGGACGGCGTGAGAAGCTCGTCGGACGCGAACAAAAGGGCCTCCAAAATTCGCGTTTCGTCAACCGAATCGTCGTCGTCCCGCGCGGACGACGCGTCGGTATCAACAACTTCGGCGTTAGTGCCGTCACTAACGTCGGTATTATTGATACCGTCTTTAGTATCGCCGTCGACATCATTATTAATATCGGTATCAATATTCTCATTAACGTCATTCTCATGGATATCGTTATTGATACCGCCGTCATTTTCATTTATTTCAGTCAATTCAAGCTCTCCTGATTTTCGTCAATCCGTGAAACAAAAATTCCCCCGAACGCCTTTTCCTGCCTAAACCGTATCCGCCTCATCTTCACCAACTCCAGTATCGCCATAAACGTAACGACGAGCGCGATTCTCCGCCTGTCGTCCGCGAACAACGCCTCAAACGGCACCTCGCGTCCGATTGCGGTTTCGCTCATTATCGTGAATACGCGCTCTATTCTGTCGTCAACCTTGCAATCGTCGACTTCAACGATGTGGTCGGCGTCCGCCGTCGCGGACGCCCGGTCTAAAATGCTCCTGAACGCGGTAATCAGATCGAATATCGACACGTTTTCCACTGCCGCGCCGCCCTCGCCGTCCGCCGTCAAGCCGTCTACGTCCTCCGCCTTTCCGCGTTTGTAGGCCCCGAAGTGCTTAGCCTCAATGCCCTTCAGCGCACCGGCGGCCTCCTTGAACTTTCGATACTCTAAGAGCGCCGCGATGAGCTGGTCGCGGTCGTGTATTCCCCCGTCGTCGCCCTCCAAGTCTTCGGGCGGCGAGTCGGGTAAAAGCTCCCGCGCCTTAAGCCTGACCAATGTGGCCGCCATGTGCAGGTACTCGCCGGCGACGTCGATGTTCAGGTCGCGCATGACGTCGAGGTAAGCCAAATACTGCACGGCGATTTCCGCCACCTTGATGTCCACGATGTTGACCTCCGCCTTGTTGACAAGGTAGAGCAACAAGTCGAGCGGCCCCTCAAAGAGGTCGAGGCTAACCTCGTACTCCCGCTTAGCTACCGGCACGCGATGGCCTCAATTTCCACGAGAACGCCGCGGGGCAAATTGGAGACCTCCACGACGCTACGCGCGGGCGCGGCGCCGTTTAAAGTCTTCTCGTATACGAGGTTGAAGCACGTAAAATCGCTCATATTTCGCAAAAATACGGTCGTTTTGACCAAATTGGCAAACGTCATTCCGGCGGCGGCCAAAACCTCCCGCATATTGGCGAGCGCGGATTCGGCCTGCGCCTCAAAGCCGCCGGACACTAAGGCACCGCTCACGGGATCGAGCGGGATCTGCCCCGAAATAAAGAGCAGGGGTTTTACCTCTATCGCCTGACTGTAGGGGCCTATCGGCTTAGGGGCCTTTTCGGTTAGAATTACGCCGTGCTTGGTATGGCACGACGGGGGCGCCGCGTGCGCCGGCGTTTGGGTATTGTCTGTCGCGTTCATTGTGTTTTAACTTTGCCGCCTTTCACGGTTTTAGGTTTCGGCGATTGTAGGCAAATATAATAAATGGTGGCGTCTAAATCAAAATCTTTGCTTATGGCGCGCGCCGGGTATTATACTTATATATGGGGACAGCGGGCCGTCTAAACAAGACACGCTTCCGTAAAATACGAACTTTTTACTTTAAAAAAGGACTGTCGACACAATGAACATCAAATTTTGCGGCGCGGCGCAGACCGTTACCGGCTCTCAGGTGCTTTTTACAATCAACGGAAGCAAAATATTGATTGAGTGCGGACTCTTTCAGGGACGGCGGCAAGATACCTACGAGCGCAATCAAAACTTCCTCTTCAACCCCGCCGAGGTCGACGCCCTAATCCTCACGCACGCTCACGTCGACCACAGCGGCAACATCCCCAACCTCGTCAAACAGGGTTTCAAAGGCCCTATTTACGCCACACCGGCCACCGTAGACCTATGTAAAATAATGTTGCGAGACTCCGCCTACCTGCAGGAGAAGGACTTGGAGTGGGTCAACGTCATAAGAAAACGCCAACACCTACCCGAACAGCCGCCGCTCTACACCATAGGCGACGTGGAGAGGGCGATGGGGCTCTTTAGGGGGGTGGAGTTCAACACGCAGTTTGAGGTGGTCCCCGGCGTGGAGATAATGATGCGCGACGCCGGCCACATTTTGGGTTCGGCGGGTCTGCACCTTGAGGTGACGGAGCGCGGTTCCGGCGGCAAACCGCTACGCGTGGGGTTCACGGGCGACATAGGGCGCCCCAATATGCCCATAACCAACGACCCGAACGTCCTACGCGACTTGGATATGCTGATTATGGAGTGCACCTACGGGAACAGGCATCACAGCGATTTCGGCGCGGTGGAGGAGGAATTGGAGACGGCAATTCGCGAAACGGCGGCCGCCGGCGGAAAGATCATCATCCCCTCGTTCGCCGTCGGGAGAACGCAGTTGGTCGTCTACATTCTACATAAACTGTTCGACCAAAACAGACTACCGGATATGCCCATATACGTAGACAGCCCCATGGCCTGCGACGCGACGGACGTCTTCAACAATTACCAACATTACCTTGATAGGGAGACGAAGCGCGTATTTTTGGACAACAACGAGCAACCGTTCAGCTTTCCGCGGCTTACCTACATACACGACGTCGACGGCTCAAAAAAACTGAACGGCCAAACTTTCCCACATGTGATAATATCCGGTTCCGGAATGGCGGAAGGCGGGAGAATTTTACACCATTTGAGGAATAACATGGAAAATCCCAAAACACTGTTGCTGTTCGTGGGTTACGCGGCCAAGGATACGCTGGCGCGAAAAATAATGGACGGTCAGAAAACGGTAAAAGTGTTCGGCGAGGACCACCACGTTCGTTGCAAGATAAAAGTGATAGACGCCTTCAGCGCCCACGCCGACAGGCGGGAACTTTTGGATTACGTCAGCCTAAACGATCCGGCAAGGTTGAAAAACATCTTCCTGTTCCACGGTGAGGCGGATCAAGCCGTCTCATTTAAAGACGCGCTGAGAAGCAAGGGATACCAAAACGTTTATTATCCGGCGCTTGGAGACTCGTTTGAGGTTAGTCCGAGGGGAGAGATACAGGGTTGAGCCGTAGTGAGAGTAGAACCTCACAAAAAAATAAAAATGAAATTGTTATTGATTATCATATTGTCATAATTGTATATTTAGGATATCCATATCATACGTCGAGGGATTGACGTATTTATTGACGGCATCTCGGTTCGAACGGTTTGCTGATCTCGGCGTAAGCCGCGGCATGGATTTTAATCGGAAAAACTTAACTTTTTTTAACATAATAAAACAAAAAGTTTTATGGGAGGGGGAGTTTATGAAATGCCGTACAGTATCGGTGTCAGTATCCGTTTTTGCCGTTGCCGCCGTGTCGGCGGCGTTCGTCGGGTTCGGTTGCGGCGGTAAGAGCGACGCGCAGCAGGGCGCCAAAGCGGACGAAGCGGTCGTCGCTACCGCGAGCGTGGGGCCCAACGCGGCAAAGGGCGTGTTCGCCAAGGAGGAGTTCGCCGGCAAGACGTTGGCGATCTTGAGCGGGTCAACCTTTGACGCGGTGGTGCGCGAAAAGGTTAATTCGGGGGTCTACAAATATTTCGATTCTCCGGCGCAGGGTGTGGAGGCGGTACTTTCGGGGGTAGCCGACGCGACGGTGGCCGAGGAACCGGTGGCGAGAAAGTTCGCGTCGCAGAACCAAGATAAGCTGGTGGTGCTCTATCCGCCCATAGACATTGAGAACTACGCTCCGGTATTCCCGAAGAAGGACGGCGGCAAGATGGTCGGCGAGTTCAACGCATTCTTGGAAAAAGTGCGTAGCGACGGGACCACCGAAGACATGATAAAGCGCTGGATCGACACGCCCGACTCTCCGCCCATGCCTACGATTGAACTCAAAAATCCCAAAAATAAGGTGCTCAAGTTCGCTACCTCCGACAGCGACCCGCCTTTCTCATTCAAAGACGCCGACGGCAAAATCGTAGGCTTCGACGTGGAGATGGCTATGCGGTTCGCCCAAAATATAGGTTGCGGGCTCGAAGTTAAGGTAATGGATTTCGCGAACATCATTCCGGCCGTTTCGGCGGGCACGGTGGATTTTGCCGCAAACGTCATTACCGTTACCGAGGAGCGTAAGACGTTGGTGGACTTCTCGGAACCGGTTTACTACGGCGGGACGGTTGTAATTACGAGGAAGTAGCTTTTGGAAGAAGGGGGGAAAATTTCCTCTCTTTTTTCCCGTACCTTCAATATACGCCGCGCGTGTTGAGGAAAAATTTCCGATTTTGGCGGATGGGTATTGATTTTTGGGGAAAAATATATTATTATTGTATATAAGCATTGCCGTAGAGCAAGCGTGATTGTGTCAAATCAACAAATAAAAGGAGGCGTACCTGATGGGATCCAAAAAAGTTACTAAGGGACAGCTGAACAAGTTGCAGAAAACGCTGAAAACGGATTCGCAGATCGGCGAGGCGCTGGGGCTCTCGCGGCAGTCCGTACACCAGTTGCGTAAAAGATTAGGCGTCGCGGCGGCCTCGAAAGATAAGCCGGAGAGAGACGCCGAAATAGCGGCGGCCTACATCGGGGGTATGACGGGAATCGAAATAGCGAAAAAGTTCGGTATGTCGATCTCCCAAACCTACCGCATAATCAACGCGGCAAACGGCAAGGCCAAGCGTAAGGCCGCGAAACGGTTGGGAACGACGACTCCGAAAGCGTCGGGCAAAAGAGCGTACGGCAAAAAAGCGTCCGCCAAAAAGTCGGCGGCCCCCAAAGCGATAAGCAAGAAGTCGCCGGGGAAGAAAAAAGCCGCAACCAAGAAGGCTACGCCGGCAAAAAAGAAGATAGGCAAAAAAAGAAGTAAGAAACGCTAAACGCCGATTTTCGGCCGCGATGTCGTTGTAGGGGCGGGTTTCAACTTGTTTATCCTATCGTTTGAAATCCCGCCCCTACATTTTTTATTGACTTACCTATATGACAAACACACCGCAAACCCAACGCCAAAGCATAAACCGCTCCGTGTCCATAGCGGCCGCCATTATGATGGCCTCCGTCCTCCTAAGCCGCGTAGCCGGCATGTTTCGCGAAATGACGCTCGCCAACCTTGGCGGCACCGGCAGCGAAACGGACGCGTACGTCGCCGCGTTCCTCATCCCGGAACTTCTAAACCACTTTCTCGCCGGCGGCTTCCTCTCCGTCACTTTTATACCGATATTTCAAAAGTACATAGCCGAGAATGACGAACCGGGCGCGTGGAAAACTTTCTCAAACATGATAACGGTCGGCACGGCCGCCTTCGCCGCCTTGTTGCCAATAGCCGTAATCTTCGCGCCGAATCTCCTGTCGCTGACCGGATTCTCCAACCAAAACCCAAAAGCTTTCGCCCTAACCGTACGCCTGACGCGCATAATCCTACCCGCCCAAATATTCTTCTACTGGGGCGCGTTCCTCATGGCCGTACAATACGCGAAACAAAAATTCTTCTTACCCGCCATGGCGCCCCTACTCTATAATATAGGAATAATCGCCGGTGGGATATTTTTAAGCCCGATAATCGGAATAGAGGGTTTCGCGTGGGGGGTATTGGCAGGCGCTTTTGTCGGCAACGTAGCGGTACAACTCCCAGGAGCGCTCGGAATCGGTATGCGGTACAAATTCAGATTTTCACCCGCCGACCCGGAATTCATACGCTACATAAAACTGACAATACCATTAGTCGCCGGCCTCGGAATGAGCTTCTCCAACGAGATATTCTTCCGCTACTTCGCCTCCTTCTTAGGCGACGGTGCCGTGTCAGGCGCCAATTACGCGCTACGGACAATGATGATCCTCGTCGGCGTATTCGGTCAAGCCTCCGGCGTAGCCTTCTACCCGTACTTGGCTAAACTCGCCGCCGAAAAAGCCTACGGACAAATGAGCGAACTGCTCAACGACACCATAAACAAAGTCGCGATATACCTACTCCCGCTCACCGGCATAATGATGGCGCTGGCGCCGCAGATAGTAATGGTACTTTACGAACACGGCAAATTCACGCGAGAATCAACTTTAGAAACCGCCCCCATATTGATGATGTACCTAACCGGCGCGTTCGCTACGTCGGTATCAATACTCGCCGCCAGGCCATACTACGCCATGCAGAAAACGCTGGCGCCGATGATAGTCAGTACGACGATATCAATACTTAGCATCCCATTGTATTACTTTTTCAGCAAACAGATAGGCCCCAAGGGATTGGGATTGGCGTCCGGCACGGCCGGAACGGCGCAGTTCCTTATTCTATATATAATGTGGGGGAAGAAATACGGCGGATTCGACGCGGTACGCGGGGAAGCGGCTAAACTCGGGAAAATTTTGGCCGTCTCGGCGGTCGGAGCGGCCGTATGCTATTTTGTCAACGGATTAATCGGCGGAATCATCGGCGGCAACGCGGTCGACGCCGTAGGCGAACTCGGCAGAATGCGGGTGATAATCAACTGCGGCGCGGCTTCTTTAACGGCGTTGATTGTTATCTTTGGACTGTATGAGTTATTCGGAATACAGAAGTTTACGGCGTCGGTGAGAGGACTGCTTAGGAGACGTTAGCGGATATGCGGTTTGTTCTTTATGAACCGATCGGCGCGGAGGTCAGGGTGGCCGTTGTTGTTGCGTTTTCGGCTTGAAAAGTGAAAATCATCAAATAAAAGAACACATATTGCATCCAAAATCGTCCAAACACCGGATTAAACCAAAATGTCTCTTGGGTTAAACCGCTGAACAACAGAACTAACGTGCAAAAAAGAAAACACTTTGCCGCGTTGTCATTAGACCGGCTTTTCAAAAACAGCGTTCGTATTATATAGGCAAAAACGGTTGCGATGATAATGAATCCGACAATACCGGCCTCTACAAAAACATGAAGAAAATTATTATGCGCACCGGTAGTGAATGTTCCTACTTCCAAAAAATAATTAAACTTCAACGACGTAAAAGCGCCGACGCCTATCCCAACGATTTTTTGCAGCCAAGGAGCGTACAAGGCATACTCATAAACCCGTTCCCATATCAACAATCTTCCGTAAGCGCTCATATCGGCGGAGCCGGCGCTAACGGATCCCACCATCGTTTGAATCACGATTCCTTTAATCGCGGAAACTCCAACAACCGCAAATACGGCAAGCGCCGAAAGGATAACGATAGGTATGCTCCATTTCGCTCGAAATTGCAACAAAATCATAACGGGAACAGCCAATAACATACCCATTATGGCGCTACGGGTACCGGATAACAATATCGTCGCGATACTCAAGACCGCCACTAAGAGCGAGAAATATCTTTCGCGTTTGCCGCGCAATTCAAAAAAAGCGCCGGAAGCGACGCCGAAAGAAAGCACCATAACGTTACCCAACATGGCGTGGTGCGACCCCAACGTTCCGGTGAGTTTGTAAAAATCCGCAAAAGTTCTGGCCCCGGCTAAGATTTTCATTGATATCGCGACGATAATCTCACAAAACGAACATATCAAATAAAAACGAATGAGGTTGTCCCGAAGTTTTTTCCATTGCGGTTGAGAAAGCAGAATTACCATAACGGTCATCTCAATGAAATTAAATATGAAAAACAACGATGTAACGTTCTCAAGTCCGGTATGATTGTAAAAATTCACGAAATAACCGAACACTGCCCACAATACGAATACGGTTAAAGACGTTATCAGAAAACGCTGTTTTTCAAACGCCGCCTTAATGTCTATCTTATTACATGAAATGAACGCAAAAAACATCAGCACAAACATTATATCCGTCGCGTACACCACAAGCATCCAACCCTTGCTAAAAACGCGTTGCATTATAAAAAAGCTCAAAATGAATATGTACGGCGTTAAATTAGGTTTGGGAATGACCAATAGCATAGGAGCCGAAAAAGCCGCGTATTTCAGCAGGCGGTAATTGCCGCCCAAAACGGAGTATAATATAAGCGCAAGCGCGGCCAACCCCAATATTTGGCATATAACGAGTCCGTGAAAATCATTTTTCGGCGGCGTTACAACGCTGTCTTTCGAACCTATAATCATTGGCAACCCGCCGTCAATTCTCCGATTTAAGCGCCGTTAAACCGGTTTTAATGAAATCCGAGAACAATTTCCACGCTACGATAATGAATATTAAAAAGAACATATACCCGGCCGTTATCGTCACAAATATCCGAACGCGCTTGGGCCGCGCCTTGTACTCGGCCTTGTAGGGCGGGTCTATGAGCACAAGCGGCGATACGTCCCGCGCTTCTTGCAACCGCGCCTGCTCCAATTCTTTTGTAAGCAACAGATTGATTTGTTCCTGCACCTCAAGCGCCCTGTAAAGATCGATATACTTGGGCATCAATTCGGACGATATGTTCAACGACGGCAGAACCGCGTATTCGTTGTTTTTCTCAAATTCCGCCAGTTGCTTCTCATAAACTCTCTTCGTGTTCGCCGCTTCGGATATTTCGGGCGAGTTACCGTTGAATCTCAGCTTAAGCACCTGAAGTTTCATGTCGTTTACCACCGCCGCCGATTTGATATCGCCGTAAACTTTCAACGTAAGTTTCATCTGTTCGCTTATGTCAAAAGCCTTATGGGCGACCTGAAACTCCTTAAACGCGTTTTGGAGGCTGTCTAATTTCGCCTTGCTGGCCATAAACTGAACCTCAATAAATTCCCTATTGCGGCGGGCTTTGTTTATGCTTATGTCTATTATGGAGGAGTCAAGGCACGCGAATACGAATTCGGCCATCTGAAGCGCGGTATCCGGCGAAGTATGGAAACACGTTATGCCATAGGAAACGGTTTTGCTCATACCGATGCCTTTTCCTTTCATGGCAGTCTCCAACATCACATACCTTTTCATTTGCTTTACGGCCAATTCAAACTTGTTTACGCTTTTTTGAAGTTTATAACTGTCATATAAGTTGAATCTGTCGATTATCTTTCGTTTCATTTTTTTACTGTCAAAAACAGCCTCAATATTATCGCCGGACTCATCGACGGACGAAAGCATACTCAAAACGGAATTACTTCCCGTCATAGACAGCAATGACCCGCCGGAACCGGACGGCGGCAGAAACGTTGCTTGCGAACTGTATTCTTTGCGCGCGAGGTGAAACGCGAACACCACGGCCACCGTTCCCACTAACACCGCGTTTACAAGCAAAAACCACCGCTTCTTCCACAACAACAAAATATACGGTTTTAAATCGAACATAATAAAAATCCGTCCGTTTCGCAACTATGGGTGAAACATACCATATCACATAATTGAGACAATATACTATTTGCCCGCGCCGTAATGCAAATCATATCCTCAAAAATCAAAAAAATCTTTGCGTCTTTTAGCGCCGCGACGTATATTATGGTGGTGGGTAGACACATCAATACGGCCATAACTACGATTTTAAACGCCAAACGCGTAACGGGCGCGGCGACGGTGGTCGCTTTTCTGATGCTGACGACCGCGCGCGTAGCCCACTGCGCGACGTCGACGAGGACTTTCGTCCCGGCCTCACACCCGGCGGTACGCTACATCGGGCGCTTTGACAAGCGGCATCCCAAAGACGTCCGCTTCGACTGGCCGGGCGTAGTCATTGAAACCCGCTTTGAGGGGGCCTATTGCGACATTCTGCTTCGCGGCGACGGAGGGCTCTACGACGTTTCAATCGATAACGCCGCCGCCGTACGACGATTCGACACGCTGACCGCCCTACATCATCTGGCCGACGGGCTGACCGACTCCATACATACATTGCGGATTGTCAAGCGTACCGAGGGGATTCGCGGACAGATCGTCACCCTTAACGGCTTTTACTTGGACGCGGGTAGAAAGCTATCGCCCCCCATCGGCGCCGTACCGGCAAGGCGAATCGAGTTTATCGGCGGATCGAACCTGCTCGGCTTCGGCGTGGAGGCCGATACGATATGGTGCGATACGCCCGCAAACTACTCCAACGCTTCCCTATCCTTCGGTGCCGTAACCGCGAGGGAGACCGGCGCGGAATATCGCGTATTAGCCGTTTCCGGCAAGGGTTTGGTAAGAAACTGGATGTCCCCGTACTTCGCCGCCACGCGACCGTTCGGCCCGCTATACCGCCTTGCCGTAAAAAACGATCCGACGGCGGTGTGGAACTTCAAATCGTGGGTTCCGCAAGTCGTGGTCGTATGCTTCGGGACAAACGATTTTTCCACCCTTCCGTACCCGACCAAGGCGTTGTTCGTCAACAATTATCTGAAATTTTTAGACGAATTACGGTTGCGCTACCGCGATGTGCAAATTGTCTGCGTAACATCGGCACGGGAGCCGGTACGCGGATATGTGCGCGAAATGGTTGAGCGGGAGCGAGGGACGGGCGACGGTAAAATCCATTTTTACTCGTTTGGCGACGTATCGAAGAAACAATGCGGGTGCGATTGGCATCCAAACGCGGCGGCTCATGAAAAGATTGGGAAAGAGTTGGCGAGTATTGTTGAGCCGTTGTTTTGACTTCGCGACGCGAATCCCGTTTTTATATAGCGAGGGAGGGCGTAGGCCCCCCCTTTATATTTAGACTTTGACGTTTTTTTAATCCACAACCTCGAAGTCCGCGTCTACCGCCCCGCTCTTTTTATCGCCGCCGCCGCTCTCTTGTTTCGGCTGATCCGCCGCCGGGGAGGGGCCGGGTTGGGGGCCAGCGGCGCCCGGAGCGCCTGCGGCTCCGGCGTTCTTG
>LIUJ01000224.1 GCA_001462255.1 Fibrobacteria bacterium GUT77
TTTCAATCTTATTGGTTTCGGGGTATTCACCTGTCGCGAAAAAAGGGGAATTATCTCCATACAGTTCAACGTCAATTTTGTGGAAAACACAATGGCCGATAAAACCAGAACTTGTTTGTGATGGCGGCAATGTAGCCACCGATAAAATAAACTTTCAAGAAAATGATGATTTATCTAAACTAACTCTGAACAAAGATATTAGTAATCGATTATTTGACACAATCCATGCGACATCAGCGGCGACTGCACAATGCTCATATATAGCTGCAGAGTTAATGTCGGCGTATAATAATTTACGTCCAGAAACTGTTCGAGCATTGCTTATTCATTCGGCACGCTGGACTGATGCAATGAAGTTACAAGCGGGTTTCCCACAAAACGATTCAAAAGGCGGCGGGCGTAGAAAGTTACTTCGTTCTTGCGGTTATGGTGTGCCTGATTTGGGCAGAGCAAAGGATACGTTAAACAATCGAGTTAATATGATTATTGAGGAAGAAATCCAACCCTATGAAAAAGTACAAGGAGCTTCTTCTCCAAAAATGAAAGAAATTCATTTTCATAAACTTCCGTGGCCAGATGCCGTTTTGCAGAATTTAGAAAACACAGAAGCAGAAATGAGAATTACGCTCTCTTATTTTATAGAACCCGGTCCCGGTCAAAAAGGTTGGAGGGATAAATACCGATATGCTTCTTGCGCATTACGATTTGAAATAAAACATCCAAATGAAACTGACGATCAGTTCCAACAGCGAATAAACAAAGCAATGCGTGAAGATGACTATCAAAAAACTAATACGACAGATAACAACTGGTATTTAGGTCCAAACAATAGAGATGTTGGTTCAATCCATTCAGATGTTTGGAAAGACTCTGCGATTAATTTATCCCGATGCGATAGTGTCGCAGTTTATCCGATCGGCGGTTGGTGGAAAGAGCGGACGAACTTAAATAAGTTTAATTCTAAGATTAGATATTCACTTATTATTACAATAGAAACACCCGCTGTAAGTGAAGATTTATATACTCCGATTATGACGAAAATAGCTTCAAAGATTCCAACGCCAATCGTTACACAATGAGTATTTTTAGTTTTGCCCATTTTCCGATTCTGTTTACAGCAAGCAGGGGGCGGTGCAGTCATATCGATAAAAATCGATATTTTGCCCCCGCCGCACTTCGCTCGCGAAGTGCCACGCTTCAGTTGGTGACTTGCCGTCCCCAAGCCCCTTGCTAAAATCGGCGAACCTACCGATTTTTTAAGCCGCTGCGCGTCTGCTTTTGCGACTTCGTCGCCTTACCTGCGGAGAAGAAAAAACGCAAATTTACCGAGCGTCGCGGTCGCAGGTGTCGCGATTTTGAGCGGTCGTTATTCCGAGAATCCGCTCCGAGTTGCTTAACGCTATGGCAAGTTCACGAGAAGATTCTTTGAGTTTATAATACTCGCCGTACAACGCTTTTTTCTCGGAATTGATTCTCGCGTACTCCTGTTTCAACTCGTCGATTTTCGGAAGTTTTTTCAAGCCGAGTCCGTCAAAATATTTCTTCGCCGCCTTGTGCAGGAGTATGTCGGATTCGTTGGAATTGTAGAACCTACGATCCCATCCGCTCGCCTTATATTGAGCGTACACCTCGCGTGTTTTTCCGTAAGTCCCGATCTGTTTTTGGAGTTCGGCGATTTCCTTTTGGCGTGATTCGATTTCCTTAATTCGCTTCGTAACTTTATAGAAATCGTCCGACGATGACGACGACTTTTTCCTCAAATCGTCGTAGCTGTCAATCCCGACTTCTTTGAGATAAACCAAAGTCCGAGCGGCTTCTTTCAGATTGAAAATCTTCGCCCACTGAGCATACCCGGCACCCTTGCCCTCGGCAATTTTCGCCTGTATGTCAATCAGCAAACTCGGACGTTTTTGCGACGCGGCGTATTCGGCAGTTTTGCGATTCGCGTCATCGGAAGTCTTTCGGGTTTCGACAATTCTTTTCCCCGCTAATCGCTCCATAATCGCATCGATTGTGTAATCCGTGCCGAGCGAATCCTGCCGGAAAAACTTCTTACTGCCCGGCGGCTTAAACGAAATCTGCTTACCGTTTTTGAGTTCCACGCCCACGCGTTTTAACGCGGTGAAGAACTCGGTCAGCGAACGTCCGACGACGATATTCACGTCGATGATGTCGCGGAGATTATCCCGCCCGGTAGGTTGTTTCCCGCCGCCCAAATACTCGGCGCGGTTGTAACCTTTCGACAGCTTCGGTTTCTCGACAATCGACAATCCGTTCTCGGCGCAAAGCATATCGGACACGCGCCGAAGAGCAATCGCCGAACGTTTGAAATCCGCGTATTTCCGCAAGCAGTCAATCGTGACCGAATTGAAGAAAATATGCGTGTGCGGATTTTCGGTATTCGTGTGCGCGGCGACGATGAACTGGTGCTTGCCTTTCGTCCACCTCATCGCGAGTTCGTAGCCGATTTCGAGAGCCTCCTGCGGCGTAACCTCTCCCGGTTTGAAACTTTGCCGGATCTGATAACCGATTACGTCGTGCTTACCTTGATTTCGTCCGGTTCGCTTTTCGTAAACCGCTTTTGACAACGCGAACTCCGCCTCGGCTGTCAGAGCATCGCAACCATAGGCGGCAACAAGCGTGACGCTTGACCCGATTCTTGTTTTTTCAGGATTCGTAGCATAAGCAAGCGTGTGCTTGATCGCCGCCGTGATACTGCCGGAGTTTGTTCGGTGTACGGCTTTCATCCAAGTCGTCGCCATCAGACCGCCTCCAATTCAAGAGTATCAAGGGGATCAAGCGTATCAACTATATCAACTTCGCTAATCTGTTGATCCGATTGAACCCGAAAGATTTGTTGATCCGATTGATCCCCTTGATTCGGTTGAATCGGTTTCGATTTCGACACCCAGAACCACTCGTTCCCGCGCTTCTCGGACTTTATATCGAGTTCCGATTTCGCGCGTTTCAACGTCGCCGGCGAGTACCCCGCTTCATCGGCTCTCGCGAAAACCACGTTTGCGGCGACATCGCCGTTCGCGAGTATACCTTTTATAAAGGACTCCGCGAGATCGAACTGCGACGCGCCGCCTTTATCCGATTTTTTCCCGTCGAGTAACTCGCCGATCGTGATGTTATAATCGCCGAACCAGCAGAGCCCGCCGACCGGGTCAAGCCCGAACGCCTGCGGTTTCCCGGTGGGGGCGATGTTACATTTCGTCTGGACGAACGCCCGCATATTCTCGTCAACGTCAACGAGCCGCCCGACGGTCAAAACGCTCCGAGCGGCGGCGGTAATATCGATACTTCCGAGCCCGCGATAAGCGGATTTGCCCTTTTTCTTGTTTAAATGCCCAATCAAAACGATCGCACAACCCGTATTCTCCGCGACGGTCGCGAGAGCTTTCATCAGCGGGCGAATCCCGGCGGTGCCG
>LIUJ01000225.1 GCA_001462255.1 Fibrobacteria bacterium GUT77
CGCCCCCCCAGCAGTCCGGCATGGTTGTCGGAGGCGGCTATGCGCCGGAGCCCGAATCGCGGCCGCATTATAATCGACAGTATCAGCATGAGCCGCCGCCGCCCGTCGGCCTAAAGTTTATCGCGACCGGAACGACTTGGCGGGTCGAAGCGCCGGACAAATCGATATACGGCGAGGTGGTCATTCCCGCTTCCCACGAAGGCAAATCCGTGAGCAGCATCGCCAATTTCAACGATTGTCCCGGCATTACGAGCGTCGTCATCCCAAACAGCGTGACGGCTATAAACGGGGGTGCGTTCAATAGATCTACCGGGCTAACCGGCATCGTCATCCCAGCCAGCGTGGCGACGATAGGCGGCGGTGCTTTCGCCAATTGTAACAATCTTTACAGCGTTACATTCTATGGAATCTCTACCGTAACCAACGGCAACTACGACAATTCTACATTTCCCGGCAATTTAGGCAAGGTATACCAAGCGGGAGGTCCGGGAACTTATGTGCGACAACCCGGAAACCCCAACTGGACGAGGCGGTAAAGCAAGACGGTGTGAATGAGAACAACAAGAGCACCGGTTACTCGGTTCGTTGCGTTCGGGACGATTAACCGCCCCGTCCCGTCGGAACGGTTGTGTGTATGGTGGGGGCGGTCGCCGGTCGTTGAGCGAAGTTGAAACGGCGATTGCCCCATTCTAATATCCGTAAAGCGTCGTTCGGCGGTAAAGTCAAAAAAAATAAAAAAAAGTTGACATCGCGATTACCCATGAATTATTTATAGTATATAATATCTTAACGCCGGGGAAGATACGTTTAGGGAATGTGTAAACGCCGCGAAAGAGCGCGTTAAGAACTGTGGTGACAAATATCTATCGGAAATAAGCAGAGCCGTTAAGAGTTCCATATGTTCCAATGTATCCGTACAGCAAAGACGGGGCCGTTTATGAGCGGTTGCTGAAAATTCTCACACTTTACCGCGCAACGCTGGGGCAACCGCGGCAAGAGGAACTCTTGGAGTATCTCTTGAACAGCTACGGCGATGAAAACATTGACGAGATAAAAGACTCGTTTATCAACCTTAGCCCATTCGCGAAGCGAACTTCAGGAGAGGCGACGTAATCGGCATCACGTCGAAACGAACGCCGGGGTGATACCTATATCGGTCGGTTCATGACGGACTGACCGAGTGGAAAACTATTAGATCGTTTTTGGCGTCAAAAACTTAAGCAACTCCAACCCCGACCCCTCTTTGGCCCGCACGGCGTTCAGATTCAGCAACTCCAGTATGATTACCTCGTTCACGAGCCAGCAGTCGAGGCCAAGTCTCGGACAACCGACTATCGGCTCCGAGCCTTTGCCTATGGAGGCGTGCATGTGCAACTTCACTTCGCCGGCCTCGTTTTTGAAGAGCGTTCCTATGCCGGCGATTTCACGCGCGTCTTCAAACTTTTTTACCGTCGTTTTGAGCGGGCGCTCGTCTTGGTCGATTGGGCCGACTACCACCGCTCCGTTCTTAACCCCGCCGATAACGAACACCGCGGCGGCGCCGATGCCCTCTTTCTCGGCTACCTGTTGGATGGAGTCGTAAACTCGATCGTTTTCATGCAAACGTATACATACGCATCTACCCACCGCGCCTGTTGTATATTCCATATATAGGCAACCTTTCAACAAAATAAGACGGAAAGGATACGATAATGTTCGCCGAAAAACGAAAACCGTGGTTCGTCCACGCGCTTGTGAATTTGGCCGCCGCCGCGTTGATATACACGGCGGCGCGGTGGTTCCAATGGCTACTTCACAAAACTACTTCACAAACGGCCACCTCTTCTGCCACCAAACCAGCATGGAGACCGCGATGAACAGCGTGGAATATGTGCCCACCACCACGCCGATCGTTAGCGCAAGGGCAAAGTCTTTTATTGAGTCGCTACCCAGCACGTAGAGCGCCAGCACCGTGAAAAGCGTCGTTACGGAGGTTATAACCGTGCGCGACAGCGTTTGGTTGATGCTCGAGTTCACCATATCGGTAAAAACCTTGCCGCGCAAGCCGTTTTTTAGGTTTTCGCGAATGCGGTCGAACACCACGATCGTGTCGTTTAGGGAGTAGCCTATGATAGTCAACACCGCCGCCAAAAACGGGAGCGTCAGTTCCAAGTTCAGCATGGAGAAGATGCCGAGCACCACGCAAACGTCGTGGAAGAGCGGAATAACCGCGGCCACGGCGTATGAGAGTTTGAAGCGTAGGCCCACGTAGATCAGGATGGCCAAGAGCGCCAAGGCGGAGGCGACCACCGCGTCGCGCGTCAGCTCGCCGCCGATCTTGGGGCCAACATTCTCCGTCCTAACGACGATAAACGGATTGTCGGCCATATCCCTCTCCAGCGCTCCGCGGATATCTTTCAACACAGCCTCCACGTTGTCGGATTTGCTACGGACGGTGACCTGTATCTCGTTGTGCTCGGCGGGGCCTATCGTCTTGATCTCCGGCGCGCCGAAGTTGAGCGACGATATGGAGTTTCTGATCGTCGTAAGCTCGTCGCGAACGGGCTTATCGAACTTCATCTGCACCGTCGTGCCGCCGGCAAAATCGATGGACATGTTGAACCCGCCGTGCATGACCACCGACACAATCGAGGCCGCTATGAACGCTATAGATAGGCCGACTGCCACTTTTGAATAACGCAAAAAATTGTACTTTGCGCCTTTAAAGAATTGTAACATCTTTTTTCTCTTCCCTTTATGGATTGAACGTTATATGCTAAGTTTAGACTGCTTGTTAAATAACGACGACATCAACAGCTTTGAGACAAAGAGCGCCGTAAAGAGCGACGCGGTTATACCTATGATCAGCGTTACGGCGAAGCCGCGTATAGGGCCGGTTCCCTTCCATAATAATATTAGGCCGGTTATGATAGTCGTGATGTTTGAGTCTAAGATGGCGGAAAGGGCGTTCGAATAGCCTAAATCTATGGAACCGCGTACCGTGCGGCCTTGTGACATCTCTTCCCTCACGCGCTCGAAGATCAGTACGTTGGCGTCTACGCCCATGCCTATTAAGAGGATGAGTCCCGCTATGCCGGGGAGCGTGAGCGTCGCGTTGAAAGCGGCCATCGTCGCAAGAACAATCAACATATTCAACAACAAGGCGAAGAGGGCGATAAGTCCGCTGGTTTTGTAGTATATAATCATGAACACGATAACCAACGCCGTTCCTATGAGGCCGGCCATGAGGCCCTTCTTTATGGCGTCTTGGCCGAGCGACGGGCCTACGGTGCGTTCCTCTACTATGCTCACGGGGGCCGGCAACGCGCCGGCGCGTAAAATTATGGCCAGCGCCTTGGCCTCCTCTATGGTGAAGCTACCGGTGATTTCGGCGCGCCCGCCCGATATCCTCGAAACGATACGCGGTGCCGAGTAAACCGTGGAGTCGAGCACTATGGCCAACTGCTTGTTTATGTTGGCGCCGGTAACGGTGGTGAAGCGTCTCGCGCCGGAGGCGTTCATCTCCATGTCTACCTTTGCCTTGCCGGCGTTCATGCCGCCTTGGTCTATGGATTGCGTCGCGTCTTTTATGACGTCGCCCTTCATCTCCGGGGCGGATTTTACATAGTATAGGTACTTGTAACCGGTAGACGAACCGCGATTCGCCCCCACGACCTCGTTGCCCCACAAAAAGTCGCTGCTTCCAAGCCCGGCGCGGTCAAGCGCCTTGCGGACGTCGTCGCGACCCAAATACTCCCTAACCTTGCGCTCGTTCTCCGTTTTTACGACGGCCATCTCGCCCATGTACTCGACAAGCGACCTGAAGCTACCGGCGGACTCAAACGCGTCTTCACCGTCGGCGGCTGCGTCTTTATCCGCCGTGGAATCTTTTGCCCGGTCGTCACCGCTGAAGAGTTTGTCGGCCAGTTCCGAGTCGGCTTTATCCTTGTCGGCGTCCGGCTTATCGCCCTTGGCGGCCGCCGAATCGGTCGGGACATCCTTACCGCTCACAGCCGCTTCTATTATAGAGAGGGCGCGCTCCCGCTCGGCGTCGCCGCGCACGAGTTTGAACTCCAACTGAGCGGTTTTGCCGATAACCTCCTTGGCCACCGTCTCGTCCTTTATGCCCGGCAACTCAACGATAATCCGGTTGTTACCCTGCTTTTGGAGCGTCGGCTCGGCCACGCCGAGCTGATTGATACGGTTCTCAATGATGGCGTACGCCCTGTCGATAACGTCCTTGTCGTTGTCGGGGAGCTTTGACCGGTCGATCTCAAGCACCAACCGCATCCCGCCCTGAAGGTCGAGACCGAGGTTCAGGATACGCTTGAGGGTCTGCGGGGCGTCCCTTCGGATAGCCTCCTGCTCCGTCTCAGATTTTGAGTAGAACTGATACGACGGTATAAGCAAATATACCGTAAGCGCCAAAACTGCGGCCACAATGCCGAAACGCAACCCAACGTTCTTCATAATACGGCGAACACCCTTTCTGTTCTGTGTAAACTTAAACCCAAACCGCCATGCCCCTACTTTAAGTATGGTAGACATAGAAAATATATTATGGC
>LIUJ01000226.1 GCA_001462255.1 Fibrobacteria bacterium GUT77
CGGTCAACGATCTGCCCCAAAGACTTAGCCACCTCCTCCGTTATTTTAACGCCGCCGTCGGCGTTTTTGACCGATTCCTCAATCATTTTCGCCGTGTTGCTGGCCGCCTCCGCGCTAAGCATCGCCAAGTTGCGCACCTCTTCGGCCACTACGGCAAATCCTTTGCCGGCCTCCCCCGCGCGCGCCGCCTCAACGGCCGCGTTGAGAGCGAGCAAATTGGTTTGAAACGCTATGTCGTCGATCGTTTTGATGATTTTAACGGTATTGTCGGACATCTGCTTTATCTGATTTATCGCCGCCGCCATGCGCCTCATGGTGGTGTCCCCCTCGTTTGCCGCGGCGCGCGCCTCGGAGGCCAAAATCTTTGCCTGATTGGAGTTGTCCGCGTTCTGCTTCGTCATTGAGGATATCTCCTCCAAACTTGCCGATACCTCCTCAAGGGAACTGGCTTGCTCGCTCGAACCCTCGGCCAAATCTTGGGCGCCGGAGGATATCTCGGCGCTCACGCTCGACACCTGCTCCACGGCCGCCCCAACCTGGGCTATGGCGTCGTCAAGACACTTCAAAACCGTGTTTATGTTATCTTTCATTCTGGCGAACTCGCCGGTGTACTCGCGGGTAAGCCTTTGCGACAAATCGTTGTTCGCCGCCGCTTGTAGAACCATACCGCCGTCGTCGATTATAAGCGCGTGCAACGTTTCCACCGTCCTTCTGAGGGCGGCGGAAATCTCGTCTTTGGGCCCTTTAGACTCAATTTTCATGCTCAAATCGCCGACTGAAATCTTTTTCATGGCGTCTACGACGTCCCTTAGCGCCTCCACGGTCTTTTTAAGGGTGCCGCCTATCTCATCCTTGTCGTCAATCGTCATGACTT
The DNA here is from genome assembly GCA_001462255.1 of Fibrobacteria bacterium GUT77. Classification (GTDB taxonomy): domain Bacteria; phylum Fibrobacterota; class Chitinivibrionia; order Chitinivibrionales; family Chitinispirillaceae; genus GUT77. The sequence goes on from LIUJ01000226.1 coordinate 875, forward strand.
TAATGCTCAAATCACCTGAGGAAACCATTTTCAAACCGGCGAGAAATTCATTTTGCATATTGTCGGCAAACGTATCCAACGTCTTGGTTATAAGACCGACTTCGTCGCTACGGTCCAAATTAAGCCTCATACCCAAATGCCCTTTACCGATCTCACCGATCATTTTCATCGCCGCTTGCAACGGTTTGCTTATCATATTGGAGACATATGTACCCAAAAACACCGCGACCGCAAAGCACAATACTATAAGAACTATTAATATAACGGTAGTGGTTAGGGCAAGGCTACGCCCCTTTCTCATGGCTTCATGCATCTCTTCCAAATCCATTTCCATACACTTTTTCATATTACTTGAAATCAAATCCACCGCCGGTTTCGCGTATTTGGACATTTCCGCCAACAATTCCTCCTGCGGCACCCCCTTCTCGGCGCCGTCCAATATGTTACTTACGCTCGGTTTGAAAATTTTTACATATTTGTCCGTAGCATCGTCAAACAACCGTTTTGCTTCGGGATGTTCGAGGAGGGCTTGTTCAAACCCTTTAACCCTCTCCTCATACTGCTTATACAACTCTTCCACCTCGTTTCTACCGTCCCTAACCTTATCCTTATTGCCGGTATATAGGATACAACCCCGCACTTCGGCGCGCAAAGCATGGATGGCCTCTAAGACTTGCGCGGCATCGCCAAGCGGTATCCCGTGATCCTCGATGGCATCATCGTATTCCGCGGTCACGCTACGCAAGCTGATGATGCTCACAATGCCGACTATCAGCAAAAACACGGCTGATGCGCCGAAACCCACCAACAATTTTGAGGATACTTTTAGATTTTTCATAACACAAATCCTTTCAAGGTTCGCTTCTTGAGGAAGCCGTTGATAATGATTACATATATTATACCATACGGGAAATATCGCTGTCAATAAAATCTTTAAGAGATTATAGTCAACCGGCGCGCCGGAATTTCGGCCAATCGAATCGCCCCCATAAGTTATATATGTACAATATATGTTAGGAACGCGTAAAAAACAAAGGTTTATAAAAAAATATCCGTCCCGCCCCGTCCGCGAATTATATTATTGTTCTATCCGATTATCCTAATCACGCTATCGTCCAATAAATTACAGGCCGACCGATCGGGGGATTTGAGGGGATAAACGGGTCAAAAAAGACCGAATAGGGAGGTTTTTATGCCAAAACGCGCCGAAAACGGGGGCAAAATCAGCGTAAACGTGGTAATGGGCGGTCCATCCGCCGAATACGAGGTCTCTCTTAACTCCGGCGGCCAAGTATTAGCCAACTTGGATAGGGACAAGTACGATTTGCGGGCGGTGGTTATCAATAAGGATAAGTTGCTTTACCACGCCGATGTAAACGGCGCCGTTCCTGACGTTAATGGATTCGCGGAATCGGGCGGGCCGTTTAAGGGGCCGCTTCACCCCTCCGACTGCAGGGAGGTGTGGGTCGACTGCGACGTGGCTTTCCTAGCCCTGCACGGAGAGTTCGGCGAAGACGGGACCATTCAGGGGTACTTAGACGCCATCGGCGTTCCCTACACCGGTTGCGGGGTTTACGCCAGCGCCGTGGCCATGAACAAAATAACCTCGAAGTTCCTATATATGCTCGGCGGACTGTCGGTACCGGATTACTCCGTCTACGGAGTCAACCACCCGGAAACAAGCGTCGACGGTATAATGGAAAAGCACGGTTTTCCATGTTTCCTCAAGTGCCCCCAATCCGGCTCAAGCCGCCTGATGGGGCGGGCGGACGATAGGGAGTCGCTTATCGCATTGCTCAATGAACTGCGGGAGAGCGCGGACGACATTTTGGTGGAAACGTTGGTTAGCGGCGTAGAATTTTCCTGCGGCGTACTCGATATGCCCGACGGGTCTACGCGCGCGCTTCCGCCGATAGAAATTCGCCCGAAGGGATCGGCGTTTTTCGATTACAACGCGAAGTACACGCACGGCGGGTCGGAAGAGATTGTTCCGGCGCCGCGCGAACCGGAGTTGTTGGCGCAAGTGGAAGACGCCGCGTTGCGAGCGCATAAGTTGTTGAGATGCTACGGCGTTTCCAGAACGGATATGATATACGGCGACTCAAAATTATATATCTTAGAAACCAACACTCTGCCCGGAATGACGTCAACATCGCTATTGCCGCAGGCTTTTAGGGCGTGGCGCGGCGGAACATACAAAGAACTTTTGGACATATTGATCGCGTCGGCGCTTAAAAGGTAAAACATTAGGTACGTTAAATGATAATATTAGGAATCGACACCTCGTCAACCGATTTATCCGTAAGTCTCTGTATAGACGGCGTTGTTTTGTCGTCCGTTGACAGGTATGTGAAAAACGCGCACGCGGAACATATCGCTCAAACCGTTGATACCGCCCTCAATTTGGGCGGCGTGGACGTAAACGATGTAACACATATAGCCGTATCCATAGGCCCCGGATCGTTTACCGGGTTGCGTATAGGGTTGTCATTCGTCAAGGGGTTTTGTATGTTTACGGAGCGCGCGGTTCTTCCGTTGTCATCGCTTTTGGTGCTTGCCCACGCCGTCGGCTGTCGCGGAGGGTGTCAATCCCAAAGAATATTTACGGCTTTAGACGCTCGACAAGGACGAGTGCACTGGGGCGGTTTTACCTATAACCGCGACAACGACGACCGCTCGCAACCGTGTATTCGCAGGTTAACGAAAGACCGCTTGTCGCCGTCCGACGAGTTGCTCGGCGAATTGTCGCAAAACGATCTCTTGGTAACCGACGCCATGGGGTATCGGCAAAGCGCGGTATTCGACGCGTTCGCGGGCGCGGCGCAAATAGTGGACGCGCAAAAGTCGTCTTTGCGGCGCGGTCTGTCGTGCGCGTCCATCGCGTTTGACAATATCGTTAACGGCGATAACCGCGATAAAGAAGAGTTTAGATGGCAATCGGCCTCACAGATCGTTCCCAACTATCTACAAGCCTCCGCCGCGGAAGAAAAGAGGGATTTATGAACTTAAACATCGCGTTTTGGCCTACATTTTTTACGATTGCCGCCGTAACCGTGCTCTCGGCTACCGTCGCGACGTTTCTGCTCTACCGTTACTTTCCGGTACACCGCATCTATAGAAGTAAAATAGGCTTTGAGAGTATGCTTGACGCGGTGAACGAACCGCTCGCGGTTATTTCAGCCGACCACACCGTTAGGCGGGTAAACAAGGCCTACGTCGACATGACCGGACGCTCCTATAAAGAATGCGTGAACGCCAAGTGCTACAATACGCTGCGCGGACTCTCCGAACCGTGCCCGGGTTGCCGCTTGAGCGAAACGTTGGAACGTTCAAAAACCACGGAAATCGAGATATCCCCGCATCCGAGCGGCACGGGTTCCATCACCATTGCCTTTTCGCCCTACGCCGTGCCGGTCAAGTGGAACGCCTCGGAGCGGTGCGTCATTGAGCACATACGCGACATTACGGCGCTGGAGGCGCTGAAGAACGATCTTGAGCGTAGAAACAAGTTTCTCGCCACGCTCACGCACAAACTACGCACGGCGCAACGCAGCATAAAGGCGGAATTGTGGGTCGCGAGCCAAATACAGATAGGCTTGCTTCCGCCGTCGTTACCGCAACTTGACAATATGCGAATAGACATGACGTATAAACCGGTAGCGGACGTGGGCGGCGATATGTACGATTTCATTCACATAGACGACGCGCATTTGGGAGTCTTTATCGGCGACGCGTCGGGGCACGGACTGGCGGCATCGCTGATAGGCACTCTCTCAAAAATGTCGCTTTACAACCACACGCACGCTTGGCTACCCACGGCGGAACTGCTTGGGCTGATGAACAAAGACCTTAAGGCGCACATACACACGAGCCACTACCTCACCGCGTTTTGGTGCGTCTTCGACTTTGAGAGCGGCAAATTGACATACAGCCGAGCCGGACATCCGGCGCAAATCGTATTGCGTAAAAACGGAACGCTGCACTCCCTCACCGGCGACGGAATGTTTTTGGGAATAACGGAAGACGCCGTCTACGAACAACGCGAGTTCATATTCGAACCCGGAGACAGGTTTTTTTGGTTTACGGACGGCATCTACGACATATTCAAAGACACGGACGGAACCGACGGCAACGATAGGGAACCTTTGGGATACGACAAATTCGCCGAACTCATCAAACTGACGGTAAACCTACCGTTCAACACGGTCATAGGATCTATAAAAAAGAGCTTGGCCGACTTCACGCACAAAGACGATTACACGCTTATCGTCGCGGAGATTGTAAATGCCGAAGACAGCTAACCCGTTACGCTTGTCGGCGGCAATATTGACCGTCGCGTTTACGGTTGCCGTCAACGCGGATGATATCGTCAAGGATAACGACAGTCTTCCCGATACAAGCTTATCCAACGCTACCGGCGCCGAATCCGTATCGCGTGACAGCGGCGATATTGTCGGTGGTGTCGATACCGTTAATATTGTTGATACGTTTGACAATATCAATGCCGTTGATACCGTATATAAAGATTCGTCCGCAACCGGCAAACGTTCGGCACATCCCAAGACAAACGACGAACCGCCGCGATTATCGGGCGCGCACTGGGGTTTCGGCGTCGGTCTTTCCGTAGGCGTCGTACCCATCTTCCATATATGGCAGAGACACCTCCCCGACTCGTTGCGACATATCGGCCTCTCCCCCGCCTTTGCCGCCGACACCGTCGCCGACGCCGCGACGTTGCGATACCGCGTAACCGAATTGCCCGACGCGTTCAACTTCGCCGTACCTTTAAGTATATCGCTCTACAATATCGGCGAAAAACGAGTATTCTCTCTTACCGTCTCGTTTTTCCGCAACGTAAAGGAGTTTCAATCCACGCTTAGCATAGACTCCGACGTCGCGACGCGCCGGATCGACATACTTGAGAGGCTGACCTACTACTCCGCGTCGATAGAGGCGGCGCTCCGATGGACAATACCGCCGATTTTCTTCAGCATCAACGGTTCGCAACAAACATTGCTGACGGTTGCTCTCGGAGCGAGCCCGGTAAACGCGTTTACGCGCGAAGACGAAATTCAAACGGATTTTGACGACGGCGACGCGCGCATGCGCGCCGTAGCCGACAGTGTGGGAAAAACGCTCTCCGCCCTATCCGGAAACGGACTGTCGCTTTCGTGGCGCATAGGTATAAGTGTCGTCAAACGCCATCAATCGGGATACGGATCGGAGATCGGACTGTTTTACAACGGATCTTACGGCGGCCGTTTCTACAGCGACGGCGTGCGGCTGACGGAATCCCACATCAAAACACGTGGGGCCGACCTCAACGCTCAAAACGTCATCAACGGAAAACCGTTGTCGTTTTTATCAAACCAAGCGGAATTCAGAGCAACGTTGCTCGTGCCTACCCGCCGCGGGAGCGACAAACAATCGTACGCTTCCGTAAACGATTAAAACACAAGGATATTTTATATGGACAGAGCAAGCAAACAAATGGAATCGGTTTACAAAATCCTCTCCGAAGAGTTCAAGAAAAACCGCACCCCAATCGTCGATTTGATAGACGTTCAAACCGGCGATCCCTTTAAAGTGCTTGTCGCTACCATCCTTAGCGCTCGAACAAAGGACGAAACCACCGCGGTCGCGTCGCGACGGCTCTTTGAGCGCGTTAAACGCTTGGACGATCTTGATAAATTGACGGAGAAAGAACTGGCAAAACTGATATTTCCGGTAGGCTTCTATATGGTCAAAGCACATCACTTAAAACTGCTCCCCTCCGCCGTCCGCGAACAATTCGGCGGCGAGATTCCCCAAGACGTTGACGAATTGACCAAACTCCCCGGCGTGGGTCGCAAAACCGCGAACTTGGTAGTAGCCGTCGCGTTCAAAAAACCGGCCGTATGCGTAGACGTACACGTACACCGCATAATGAACAGACTTGGGTACATAAACACAAAAACGCCGCTGAAAACGGAAATGGAACTGCGAAGAATCCTGCCGCGAAAATTTTGGACGACATTCAACTCATACTTCGTATCGTTCGGACAACACAGATGCTCGCCCGTCAGACCCAAGTGCGACGGATGCCCTATCCGCAAGTATTGCGAGCACGGTTCTTCAAAAATCACATAACCATCACCGCGATGACGAAATCGAATATCAGTATCAGTACGGCCGACACGACCACCGCTTTCGTCGTCGCGTTGCCGACGCCCTCCGCGCCGCCTTTGGCCTCGAAGCCGAAGTACGCGCCGGTTATCGCAACTATCGCGCCGAAGACTGCGGTCTTCCCCACACCCACGTATACGTCGTAGGCCTTGAAGAAGAGTTTCATACCCGACAAATACGTGTACATCGTGACGTCCACCGATACCGCCACCGTGAACGCGGCGCCTGAGAAAGCCATCAGTATCGCCCATATCGTAAGCACCGGCAACATCACTACGCAGGCCACGAGCTTGGGGACAATGAGGTAGCGCAGCGGGTCCAATCGCAACACATTCATGGCGTCTATCTGCTCGCTGCCTTTCATTGACGCGATCTCCGCCGCTATGCCGGTTGCCACGCGGCCCGCGAAAACCATACTCGTTATCACCGGAGCGAGTTCGGTTACCGTTGTTTTGCACACAAGCGCGCCAAGATACCTAAACGGGATCATCCCGGACATTTGGTAGACGGCCTGCGTAACGGTGGCTGATCCCAAGAATATCGCTATCATCGTAACGAGGGGGATGGACTCTATGCCTAACGTATACATGTGGCTTGTCGTAATATCAAAATTTTTTACTATGAGCGGAACCCTGATTGCGGTTTGAGAGGCCAAATCGGCGTAGTTTCTCGTGCCCAAAATGAACGCGCGTCCCTTGCCGACCCACAAGCGGGCGGCGCGTCCCACGGCGGCTAAGAAGCGTAGCGGCGCCATGAGCGGGCTTCCGTCAGACGCCGACATCGTCCGGCTCCCTATCGGGCATACCGTTATCCACCCGATCCGATAAATTCTCAAATTTCGCGTATTCCTTGACAAACGCGACTTCCACGCTCCCGATAGGCCCGTTCCTCTGTTTGCCGATTATTATCTCGGCTTTGCCCTTATTGGTAGCGTCGTCCTTGTTGTACACCTCGTCGCGGTATACGAAGAGAACAAGGTCGGCATCCTGTTCTATCGCCCCGGAATCACGCAAATCGGAGAGTTGCGGACGATGGTCGCCCGTGCGCTTTTCGGATGCGCGGGAGAGTTGCGAGAGCGCGACTACCGGCACGTTAAGCTCCTTGGCGACGCTTTTAAGCGAGCGGCTTATCTGCGAAACGTCCTGCTGAAAGCTGTCGGTCTTTACGCTTGGGCTCATGAGTTGCAGGTAATCTACAATGATAAACGCCAAGTTATGTTGCGCCTTTAGCCGCCGCGCCTTGGCGCGCAGTTCAAGCACGGTAATGGCCGGGGTATCGTCTATGTAGAGCGGCGCCTTATAAAGCGGATCGGCGTGCATAGCCAAATTAGGATAATCGCGTTTGGGGAGCGTGCCGCTGCGCAAAGCGTGCATACTCACCCGCGCCTCGGAACACAATATACGCTGAACTATCTGACTCTTGGACATTTCAAGCGAAAAGACCGCCGTGGGATACCCGGCTTTCACGGACGCGTGCTGCGCCATGGCAAGACACAACGCCGTTTTTCCCATCGACGGACGTCCGCCCACTACAATCAAATCACCGTTCTGAAACCCTGTAGTCATTTCGTCAAGCCTGTCAAATCCCGTTGGAATTCCAACCACCCCGCCGCCGGCGCTATAAATATCCACTTCCTTGAAGAACGCCGGCAAAAGTTGCCCGATGGACTCAAACCTATTCTTTATCCTCGACTCGGATATGGCAAAGATCTTCGCTTCCGCCGCGTCCAAAATTTCCTGCGCCTCGCTCTCACTGGAAAAACAATCCGTGGTGATCTCCCCCGACGCGTGTATCAACCGCCTAAGCGTAGCCTTCTCTTTAATTATTTGCGCGTAGTATTGAATGTTTCCCGCCGTGGCCACGTTCTCCGCGAGTTCGCTTAGGTACACGTCCGTCCCAATCTCATCTATCCACTTCTTATTACGCAACTTTTCGGAAAGTATAACCGCGTCAACCGGCGTACTTTTCTCCGATAACTCACGCATACAAATGAATATCTTAGAGTGCGCCTCGGAATAAAAATCATCCTCCGCCAACAATTCAAGCGCAATGTCCACTGCCGCCCCGTCAATCATCATGGAACCCAATATCGTGCGCTCGGCGCTTAAAGACTGCGGTGGAACGCGGTCGGCAAAGTGCGTAGCCGAGTCGTTGCCGCGCGGCTTATAATCGCGTCTCTTCGTTTCCGTAGATAACATTTTTTTCTCGCGTCGATGTGTTGATGATTTTATTCTTTTATAACGATAATCCGTACCGATTACCCATACTTAAACGAAACGGTGCCGTCGGTATTTAAACGTCTGCAATGGGTACTAATCGCCGCCGTTCCTTATTATTCTTAAAACCCGCTCCATATCCTTCCACGCGCCGCGCCTAAGCGAGGTATCCTTAATCATAGGCGGCAATCCATAGGTCACCACAAGCGGCACCCCCATATACGAGTGATCAACCGCGCGCATTCGCTCTATGTCTCTCGCGCCATCCCCCAAGAGAACGCTTCCCGCAAACTCTCCGAAGACCAATATCGCCTTGGGTTCGATTATCGCTATCTGTCTATCCAAAATCGACCGGCACACCTCCGCGCACCCGCGAACGAACTCCGTGTCGGCGCTCTTACACTTTTGCGCGTACGCCGCGAATATATCGCTCTTCCTATCAAGCTTCATCTTGCCCAGTATGCTGTCCAAAAGGGTGCCGACATGACCTTGAAAAGGCAACCCGGCGCTATCGTCCTCGGCGCTCGGCGCGTCGCCCAACACGAAGAGGCGTCCGTCGGCGCTACCCGCCCCAAAAACGACCTTCGCCCTGCTCGACGATATCGGGCACTTTCCGCATCCTATAACCTCGCGGTAGAGCCCGGCAAGTCTCTCGCGTTTACCCGAGGACGCCGCCGGTTTCCTCCTCTCCAACATACCCGCGTCAAACGCGTTTATGGGTTTCATCTTGGCGGCTAATTTAGAGAACGCCGTCGCGTCCGCGGCAAGCGGTTTTTCACCCGCCTTGGGCGGATGGTTCTCAACCGTCCTATTGCCGTTAGACGGCTTCTTATACGGCCGCGGCCGCCCGTCGACCGCTAAAATCTCCCCTACAACCGACCCATGGGCAAAAATAAAGCCGTCGACCCCGATATCACGCTGATACCTAAGCCAACCCGCCAACAACGAATATACATTGTCCGCCATAAAAATCAATCCGATTCGGGTGATAGAACAATATAATATTTGGGGACGACCCGTCGTCATATAAAAAAATTGCTTTGATTGATAGAATTAATGTATATTGCTACTATGAAACAATCAGCCGCCCCCGCCGCCAACAAGAAGCCGGCCGCAATCAACGCGATATGGCTCTATCTTGTCGTCGTCAGCATAGTGACGGCCGCCTACACCGGCACCATGGACGCCGTGGGCAAGGCCTCTTTTGAGGGAGCCAAATCCGCAGTAACGCTCGCTCTCGGTCTTATAGGCGCCATGGCGCTGTGGCTCGGCATTATGAAGGTCGCCGAGGCCGCCGGGCTTATGAAGGCCATCACCAAGGCGATAAGGCCGGTTATGCACTGGCTCTTCCCGGAGGTGCCGCACGACCATCCGGCCATGAGCGCCATGATAATGAACATCTCCGCCAACATGCTCGGCCTCGGCAGCGCCGCCACACCGATGGGGCTCAAGGCGATGTCGGAACTAGACAAGCTCAACCCGGAAAAGGGCACGGCGACCGACGCCATGTGCTTGTTCTTGGCGATCAATACATCAAGCGTTACGCTACTGCCGCTCGGTATAATAACCATCCGCGCCGCCGCCGGGGCCACAAGCCCGGGCAGCATAATCATTCCGGGGCTATGCGCGTCGGTATGCTCCACGGCCGTTGCAATATTCATGGCAAAACTCTTGGCGAAACGAAGCAAAGCCAAGGCTCCGCTGTCGCCTCAAGCGATCGGCGAATCAGCATCATCCGAAGAAGTAAACACGGCTAAGACAGAGGAACCGGATCTCTCCCCGCCGGGCATTATCGGAAAGATAGTCGCTTGGCTGTCGATATTAGCCGTCGCCGCCGCAATCCCCTATTCTATATATAAGAGCGGCGGGTTACCCGGCGGGTTCCTCGAATCCGTGACTACGGGGTCAACGTGGCTGATACCGTTGCTGATAGGCGGGTTACTTATGGGCGGACACCTCTGCGGGGTCAAGGTATACGAGGTCGCCACGGAGGGCGCGAAGGAGGGGTTCAACGTCGCGGTAAGGATCATCCCCTTCGTAACCGTAATATTCGTAGCCATAGGAATGCTACGGGCAAGCGGCGCCTTGGAATTGTTCACGACCTTTGCCGGGAAATACACACAACTGATAGGTATGCCGCCCGAA
>LIUJ01000227.1 GCA_001462255.1 Fibrobacteria bacterium GUT77
GTTGCTGACACGCGGCCACATCCTCCTTGAGGGGGTACCGGGATTAGCCAAAACGCTGGCCATATCTACGCTCGCCAAGGCGGTGGACACCGGCTTCAAGCGGATACAGTTCACGCCCGATCTGTTACCGGCGGACATCGTGGGGACGATGGTCTATAACCAGAAGAGCGGGGAGTTTGTGCCCAAAAAGGGCCCCATCTTCTCCAACATCGTGCTTGCCGACGAGATCAACCGCGCCCCGGCGAAAGTACAGAGCGCCCTCCTCGAAGCCATGCAGGAGTGCCAGGTGACCATAGGCGACGAGTGCTACAAGCTGGAAGAGCCGTTTTTGGTGTTGGCCACGCAAAACCCCATAGAGCAGGAGGGTACATATCCCCTACCCGAAGCGCAAGTTGACCGCTTCATGCTGAAGCTCAAGATCGTATACCCGTCGCGCGACGAGGAAAAGGAGATACTAAAGCGGATGGCGGCCGGGCCGATACCGGAGGTCAATCCCGTAATAAAGGTAGATAAGTTGCTCTCGGCCAGAAAGTTAGTCGCCGAAATCTATATGGATTCCAAGGTTGAAGACTATATAGTAAACATTGTCTTCGCCACAAGAGAGCCGGAGGCCGTAGGACTTAGCGACATAAAGTCGCTGATATCCTACGGCGCCTCCCCGCGCGCCACCCTGTTCCTGACACGAGCCGCCAGAGCCCACGCCTTCATCCGCGGTCGCGGCTATGTAACCCCCGAAGACATCAAATCGGTGGGGATGGATATCCTAAGGCATAGGGTCATAACCACCTACGAGGCGGAAGCCGAAAATATAACGTCGGAACAAATCGTCCAAAAAATATTCGACAGCGTGGAAGTACCGTAAATGAAAAATTTCTTTATTTCTGCGTCACTTATGATCTGCGCGACCGCGACACTGTCCTCTCAAGCCTTCGGCGAGCGGACGGTGAGCGGGATCATCGACCGTGAAACGCGGTGGAAGGCGGAGGACGGGCCCTATATTGTAGAGGGCGACCTGCTTGTAGCGAGGATGGCCAACCTCGTCATCGCCCCGGGAACGAAGATCATCATAAAGAACGCCGCTAAAAAAGCCTTTTTGACAACGCCGTTCGACAAGGCCGACTCTACTCTGTTATCCATTCGCGTACTCGGCTCCATAAGTTGCGTAGGCAGGAGAAGCAACCCTATCGTCATAGTACCCGAAAGAACGGAATTGGCAAACTACTCCTGGCACGGAATAATTTTGGACGAGGCCGACAGCAGGTATACCGAGATCTCGTTCACGGAAATATCGGGCGCGGCGGCGGCCGTCACCGTCAAAAAAACCAACCCCTTATTGCGGAACAACGCGTTGGAAAACTCCAATATCGGCATCCACTGCGTAGACGGCGGCATACCGAAAATTTACAACAATCTGATATCAAGCTGTTTCACGGCCGGAATAAAAATAGAGAAGAGCAACCCGCAAATTCTCAACAACATCATAGCCTTCAACAACAACATAGGGGTATGGGGCGACAACAAGTCCAAGATCACCGTCAAATACAACTGCGTCTTCGGCAATACCGACGACAACTTCTTAGACTGCGACCCCGATTTGGGCAAACTCACGCGCGCCGTTAAAAATAAAGACTCCACCGACGCCTACGGCAACATTACAGCCAACCCGATCTTCGTGGGTTCGGAGGCGGAGGCCAAAGCGATAGAAATCGACATTTTACTGCAAACCGATTCGTCGCGGGTAAAAAACAAGAAGATACTGCACCTTCCGAACCTGCAATTCGGAAAACCCACGCTTAAAGAGGCGACCGTTATTGGGAGCGAAACCCGCCAATTGTCAAAATACTCCCCCTGTTTAAACTCCGGCGATCCGGGGGGAACGTTCAAGAACGTCGACGGATCAAGAAACACCATGGGACCCAAGGGGGGGCCGGATTTCATGTCTCAATAATCCGCCTCTACCCCACCTCCTCAATCCCTATCAACTCCTGATCCTTGTCTACCGCAGTTCCGTCCGCCGCCAATATCTTTACTATCTTGCAACGCGCGGGCGCCGATATCTCGTTGAACAACTTCATCGCCTCCACAATGCACACCTTTACCCCCTTCTCAACTATATCCCCCTCCTTGACAAAAGCCGGTTTACCGGGGCCGGGGGATGAGTAAAAGGTTCCGACCAACGGGGATTTTATCGCCTTCGCGTAAGCCGCCGCGTCATTGTTCGCCGACGGTAACGCGGATTGTTGAACCTCCGGCGACGCTTGCGCCGTTTGGGATGACACCGCAAAAGTCGGCAAAGAGACCGGGGTAGCAACGGCGCCGGGCATCTGCCCTACAGTCGGCGCTTGGAACGCCGCGCGCGATTTCACGGATATCGTCGACTCGCCCTTACGAAAAACCATCTCCTCTATAACGAGACCGTCTATCTTGCCGATGAGTTCGGCGACCAAACCGTCTACCGGAAGTCGCAGCGGCGACACCGACGCCGATGCCGGCACGGACGTTACCGGGACCGATACCGGCGCCTTCTTGTCGGCCTCACCCTTTGCCGCGGCCTCGCCCGACGCCTTTTTTATCTCCGCGTCGGCCGGAATCTCAGGACGCTCCCCTACCGGCGCCGCCCTCCACTTGAAATACTCAAGCGCCGGCTCCGGCAACAGCACGTAAGAGAGTATGTCCTCCTCAGCGTGAATGAACGTAGGATCCACACCGTCGGTGGCCTTTGGAAGCATACTGGTTATTTTATCGGCGGGGCGATGGTTTATGGGTTTCTCGTCGCCCAATATTTTTTTTATCATGCTCTTGTCAATCGGTACGGGCGACCTTCCGTAAAGACCTTTTACGTAGTCCTTGACCTCGTTGGGCACGATCTTGTAGCGCTCGCCCGATATGATGTTCATCACCGCTTGCGTGCCGACGATCTGGCTTGTGGGGGTAACGAGCGGCGGGTAACCCAAGTCCTCGCGCACGCGACTGACCTCTTGAAGCACCTGCGGCAACTTGTCGAGCGCTTTCTGCATTTGGAGTTGCGAGCGAAAGTTCGAGATCATTCCACCCGGTATTTGGTGTACCAAGATACCCGGATCTATGGGCATTACGGAAATCGGCGCCGTACTGCGGCGCGGAGCAAGATCGGCAAAATACTTGGCGACCATATCAAGCGCCTCCACGTTCAATCCTGCTGAGTAGTTGGTCTCGGAGAATATAGCCGCCATGGTCTCAACCGGCGGCTGCGAGGAAGCCCCGGCCATGGATGATATGGCGCAGTCGATAGCCCCGGCGCCGGCGCGCACTCCCTCGACGTACGCGGCGGTAGCCATACCGCTCGACGCGTGACAGTGCAACTGTACCGGAATGTCTAATTCCTTAACTAGGGCCGACACCAAACGCTCCGCCATTATCGGCGAGAGAATGCCGGCCATGTCCTTCACGCACAACGAGTCTATGCCGAGCTCAACCTGCTCCTTCGCGTATTGAACGTACTTTTCTACGGTGTGAGCCGGGGAAATCGTGTAAGCCAAAGTACCCTGGGCGTGAGCGCCGTGCCTCTTGACCGCCTTTATGGCGGCCTCCAAATTGCGAGTGTCGTTCAACGCGTCGAACACGCGAAAAATATCAATCCCGTTCTTACACGCGAGAGCGACAAACCTATCCACCACATCGTCGGCGTAGTTGCGATAGCCTACGAGGTTCTGCCCGCGCAAAAGCATCTGCAACGGCGTGTTCTTGGCCTTAGCCTTAATGAGACGCAAACGCTCCCACGGGTTTTCGCGGAGAAAACGCAGGCAGACGTCGAAAGTGGCGCCGCCCCACGCTTCGAGAGAGTAGTAGCCTACGTTGTCGACAACGTCTATGATAGCGAGTATGTCCTCGGTGCGCATGCGGGTAGCCCAAAGCGACTGGTGCGCGTCGCGTAACGTGGTGTCCGTTATGCGCAAGGGGATTTTGTGCAGGAGGTCTTCGGTTTTCAGTTTTACTGTATTGCCCATAATAGTTGGATTCCTTTTTTATTTTGTAAATTTTCCCATTGTTGAGAATTTTTCGAATCTTCTTTGTATTAGTTTGGGCGGTGATAACGGTATCAGTTTTTTTAGGTGCTTAAGTACCGCCGATTTTATCGCGTTGGCTGTGGCTTGATGGTTGCTGTGGGCGCCGCCAACCGGCTCTTTTACTATTTCGTCTATCACGCCTAAAGATAGAAGAGATTTTGCCGTAATTTTTAGGCTTTCGGCGGCTTGCGCCGAGTATGAGGCGTCGCGCCATAGGATGGAAGCGCAACCTTCCGGGGATATTACCGAATAAACGGCGTTTGAGAGCATCAGTACCGCGTCGGCTACGCCTATGCCTAACGCGCCGCCGCTACCGCCCTCGCCGGTTACTATGGCCACTACCGGAATCTCCAGCTTAGCCATCTCCGTCAAATTTCTCGCTATTGCCTCCGCTTGCCCGCGTTGCTCCGCGTCTAAGCCGGGATAGGCGCCGGCGGTGTCTATGAAGGAGACCACCGGCACGTTGAACTTTTCGGCTAAGCGCATTAGGCGCAACGCCTTTCTGTAACCTTCGGGTTTCGCCATTCCAAAGTTGCGCCTTACGTTTTCCTCAACGTTCTTGCCTTTGCTATGACCGATCAGCATGACTTTTTGGGCGTCAAGAGCGGCAAAGCCGCCTATCAGCGCCCTGTCGTCGCCGTAGCGCCTATCACCGCGCAGTTCAACAAAATCCTTGAATATAAGGGATATGTAGTCGTAGAGCACGGGACGCCGGGGATGCCGCGCCACCTGCACGGTCTGCCACGGCGAGAGGGTTTCGTATATCTCCTTTTTACGATCCTCGCACTTTTTTTCAAGTTCGGCAATCTGCGTACCGAAGTCGCCCTTGTTCTCGGCGGCGGAGTTCTTGAGCTTTTCTATGGCCCTCTCAAGCTCGACCACCGGTTTTTCAAATTCAAGTTCGCGTTCCACGTCCGCCCCTCACCTATTGTAGTATGAAAGTATACGGTGTAACGTACTCTTCATCTCACGCCTATGCACGATAGCGTCTAAAAAACCGTGCTCCAACACAAACTCGGCCGTCTGAAAATCTTCCGGCAACTTTTGCTTGATTGTCTGCTCAATCACCCGCCTGCCGGCAAAGCCTATAAGCGCCCCGGGCTCCGCGATGTTGACGTCGCCCACCATCGCGTAAGAGGCGGAGACACCGCCCGTCGTGGGATCGGTCAGCACGGATATGTACGGAACCCGCCTCTCGTCGAGCCGCGCCACTCCGGCGCAGGTCTTGGCCATCTGCATAAGCGACAATATCCCCTCGTGCATACGGGCCCCGCCCGACGCCGAAAATATTATGTAGGGGATACGGTGGTCGTAGGCGTAGTTGGCGGCCTGAAGGATTTTTTCGCCCGTCCCGGAACCGAGGCTACCGCCCAAAAAACGAAAATCCATCACACCCACAACAACCTCAAGCCCGTTTATCTTCCCGATACCGGTCACTACCGACTCGTTGAGCTTGGTCTTGGCGCGCGCGGTCTCCGCCTTCTCGCTATACGGCCCCTTACCGTCGACAAAGCGCAACGGATCGCTCGGACGTATGGTATCAAACATCTCCTTGAACGTCCCGCTGTCAAGCGTAATCCCAATGCGCTCGTAGGCCGTCAACTTACCGTGCCAACCGCACTTCGGGCAAACGCTGATATTGTTTATGAAGTCCTGTTTGAAAATATGCGCGGAACAGGATTGACAGCGAATCCATATCTCATCCTGTTGCTGCTTCTTACCAGCGGGTTCTTTCGTCTTTTTTGTAAACCACGGCATGGGGATAGCTTCCTATACTGGTTACAAGTTACACAAGGCGCCGATTGTCGGTTAATACACGCCTATCGACAACGACACCCGCACACGCGTAAAATACATCGGCACAATACCCGTCGATTAACCGGATTCGCACATCCCCCGAATCAACCCCCTCATAGACTCAAAGGCTATCTCTTCCTCAACCAAATCTTTCGGATACTTATAAACGATCTCTTTAATTTCGTCGTTACTGCGAATTTTATTATCGGTACCTTCGTCAAAACGGCACTTAAAAAAAACGTCGAGCGTGTGATATAAAACGTCTCCGTATAAGTACGTATTGGGAATAGACCGGTAATACTCAACATGGCTAACGGCCATACCCAGCTCCTCGCGTACCTCGCGGGCGAGCGCCTCCTCCGCCGTTTCCCCGAAGTCGACGAAACCGCCGGGCAAATCCAACATACCCGCCCGCGGCTCATGGTTCCTGCGGACGACCATAAGCCGCCCCTCGCCGTCAAAGATCAACGCCGCGACCGCAACCGCCGTGTTGAGGTAAATCCCAAACCCGCACCCCCCGCACACAATCTTGCGGAAGTCCTCCAAAACCGCCGGACCGGAGCAACGCGGACAGTATTTAAGCACGTCTTTATTATCCATAACACGGCCAAAATCAACGATTAAAGACAAAAAACGGGCTCTTTCCACGAAAGAACCCGAAAAGCACTCCCTAGGGGAATCGAACCCCTGTTGCAAGGATGAAAACCTTGTGTCCTAACCACTAGACGAAGGGAGCAT
>LIUJ01000228.1 GCA_001462255.1 Fibrobacteria bacterium GUT77
ACCATATTAATCTGATCGCTCAACGGTTCCCCGTCCGGAAAGCGTAGCGATACCCTACTCACGAAATCCGGTCTATTCGGTAGAACCGTGTAACCGCTGAACGTTACCTGATACGTCCGCACCAAATCGTAATATTTTACGCCCGCCGACTGTTGCGACGAGTGCAGGTCGGTCAGATAATATATGTATTTATTGAAAAAATTTACGTACCCCTCCGAGACCTCCTCCATCCGCACGCTTTGCATCTCCACGTCAACCTGATCTCCGCCGTCGATGGTACAGTTCACATCCAAACGCTCACGCTTCTCTGCGTCGTCGGCAACCGGAAGTTCGTTGTTCAGCACGTGTATATCCACCACGGGACGGCCTATCGCCGCCGACACTACGTCCATCCTTACCGGTTTGGCGCTTATATGCGTCAGTATCGTCTTGAAAATGTGGTCGTTGGACGGCGGCAGTATATCGGCGTCTATCGGAATCTTTGACATCGGCGCGTTCCTCTCCCTATATCTTACAATATAATAAAACGGCGGGCGGGTTGCCAAATAAATCGGTCAAGTTTTTAATAACTCAATGCAAAAAAATTGAAAAAACACCCCATCTATATTTGCTAAAAGGTGAAAAAATCCGATTTTTCTATTGCAAAAAGCTAAAAATTATGCTATATTACTTTGTAATATGAACGCGTCCGCCACAAAAGCCTCGTCCGCCCCGAAGCTACCCAAGCTGATTCCGTTTTTGATATGGCTTGCGGTCTCCGTACTTGGCAGAACGTGGCGTTTTAAGGTTGTTTCCCCGCCGACGGTCGACATCTCCAACGCTCATGCCGTGCCGCCGAAGATTTATTGTTTTTGGCACTCTACGTTGCTCGTCGTATCCTACCTATTTCGCAAAACAGGCAAGGTCGCCATTGTTTCGAAGAGTAAGGACGGGTTGGTCGCCGCCGGCGTGGCGGGGTGGTTGGGTCACGAGATAGTTTACGGGTCGTCGCATCGAGGCGGCGTTGGGGCGTTACGGGAGGGGGTGCGGGCGTTACGGGAGGGTCGATCGTTAGGGATAACGCCGGACGGGCCTAAGGGACCGCGTGAAGTTGTTAAGGCCGGGGCGGCGCAGATCGCGATTCTTAGCGGGGCCCCGGTCGTGACCATAAGGGTCAACGCCAAGAGCGCCTGGCGGTTGAAGTCTTGGGACGGGTTTATGATTCCGTACCCATTCGCGAAGATCAACGTAATCCTTAGCGAACCGATAGAACCGTTTGAAAGCGGCGACGAACGTCATACCGCCATGACTAAAATCATACAGGATAACCTAACATGAACGCTCTCTGGCCAAAAAACACATATCTCCTTATCCCGTCATATAAATCGATAGGTCAGTTGAGATCGCTTATCAAGTCGTTGACGGAGGTTGTCCCCAAGGAATACATTTGTGTTGCGGACGACGCCTCCAATGACGGGACGTATGAGTTTTGTATTGATTTTGGCATAGACTGCGTCCGTCATCATAGGAATAGGGGCAAGGGCGCGGCGTTAAGAACGGGGTTTTCGCACCTTATCTGTACGAAGGGCGCCGATACCGGGGCTAATGCCGGTACTAACCCCCAAAAATGCGATTGGATACTAACCATGGACGCCGACGGCCAGCACTCCCCCGCCGACATCCCGCGTTTCATCGCCGAGTCAAAGAGGCTCCCGCTACCCGGAATCTGCATAGGCGCCCGCGATATACGGCCGCGATCAATGCCGGCGGCGCGGATCATATCCAACCGGTTGACCTCGCTTATCCTCTCTATCCTCACGGGACGCAACATTATTGACAGCCAGTGCGGGTACCGCCTATACTCGGCGGAGTTCATAAAATCAATACAAATTGAGTACAATCGTTTTCAGGCGGAGTCGGAGTTGATACAAAAAGCGGCCGCTAAACATTTTCCTATTCGCTTTGTGGATGTGCAAACATTATATTTAGAGGGAGGCTCAAGCCACATATCGCACCTTTTGGACACGTTGCGCTGGATTGCGGCGGTGGGGCGCGTATGGTTCAAATTAACGTTTACCGGCGGAAGGCACGGTTTTTAACGGATGAATACGTCTATTTTGGATCCGAACTTATCAAGTGAGCTCCTTATCGGCAAGTTGCGCGGCAGCGGCGTGAAGGACGAGCGGGTGTTGGATGCTTTTCGCAAGGTTCCGCGACATCTCTTTGTGGAGAATCCGGTGCAAGCCTACGACGACATCGCGCTCTCAATCGGGTACGGCCAGACGATCAGCCAACCGACGCTTGTGGCGCAAATGACGGAACTCCTAAGCCTCGGCAGGGATCAGAAGATACTGGAGATCGGCACGGGATCCGGTTTTCAGACGGCGATACTGGCGCAATTTTCGCGGCGCGTCTTCACGATAGAGCGCCACAAGGAGCTCGGCGACAAGGCGCGATTGCGGCTAAGAGGGATGGGATACGCCAACGTCACCTTCAAGGTCGGCGACGGCACTTGCGGGTGGGTGCAGCACAGCCCGTTCGACAGAATCATAGTGACGGCGGGGGCGCCGGTAACGCCGGAGTCGTTGTCCAACCAGTTGGCCGTAGGCGGCATAATGGTCATACCCACGGGGGGCAAGGCTATGCAGGAGCTTATGGTCTACACAAAAACGGAGAGCGGTTTGGAATCGCGCTCTGAGGGGGCGGTCGTGTTCGTGCCGTTAATCGGCCGGGAAGGGTGGACGGAATAAAATGGTTAGCTTAAAAATACGGCTATCTCGCAATAACCGTCATTACGAGGAGCGAAGCGACGACGTAATCTCGTCTTGGGAGGTTAGAAAACGGCAATGTTAACATGGATAAAAGAGATATTCTCAGGCTTCGTGGTAGGTATAGCGAATATTATCCCCGGCGTATCGGGCGGCACGTTGCTTTTTTTGCTCGGTTTGTATGAGAGGACGATAAACGCGATAAACAACGTTAAACCCGGTACAGTGCTAACGTTGCTACGCCGCCAACGCGGAAAGACGCGGGTCTCCGGGCTCCGCCGCAATACTTTTATGGAGGAAGCAAACGTGCTGGGTTTCCCGTTTTTGGCGCGGTTGCTGGTTGGTGCCGGGGCGGCGATATTGTTGCTTTCGGGCGTTATGAAATATTTGCTGGACAAACACTTTACAAACACCTTCGCCTTTTTCTTCGGATTGATAGCCGTCTCCGCCGTATTATCAATAAAGATGCTCAATAGGGTGAGGCCGATCCTCGTCGTCCATTTCATAATAGGCGCGGCAATCACCGTGGGCGTGACGGCGGCGGTAGACCCGGCGGTCAACGCGAGGCAAAAATCGGAACATTACAAGTCCGTTCTTGAAAACAATAACGGCGGGGCGTCGTCATCGGTCAAATCGGTATCAGCAAATAAAAACTCATTAAAAGCATCAACAAAAGGCGGTTCAACCGCGTCACCGAAAAAAAATTCGTCAACGGTATCGCCGAATGATAATTCATCGGCCGCGTCAACATCAACCCAACGCTTCAAATACACCGGCCGCTACACCCCCTACGAAATGGCCTTCGGCGCGTTGGCTGGGGCAATCGCCGTCTCCGCAATGATTCTACCCGGCCTAAGCGGGTCGTTGGTATTGATATTGTTAGGCCAATACTACGAGGTAATCTCCGCGATCTCCGGCCTAAAATCCCTGCAACTCGACTACTTCGCGTTTCTGACCGCGGTCGGACTGGGAATGATATTCGGAATTTTGGCTTTTGCCCGCGTAATCAAGTTCGTTTTTGAGCGCTTCTACAACGGCACGGTCGCCGTGTTGATAGGCCTTACGGCCGGATCGCTGTACGCCCTGTGGCCGTTCAAGAAATTCGTAACGATGGACATTTACGTTAAGGGCGCAAACGGGATAGCGTTTGTTAAAGATGTCGCGGTACAGACCAACGCCAACATCATCCCCGCGGACTTACCGTCAATTTGGATACCGCTGTTATTTTGCGGAATCGGCGTGGCGGCTATGGTCGTGTTGGATCGGTATGGAAAAGAAAATTAGGGCCGCTTAATTTTTATATTGGCTTTGACTATGAAATTCAAACTGAAAAGCAACTACACCCCCGCCGGCGACCAGCCCCAAGCCATCGACGAGATCGTCGACGGTATAAACCGCGGCGCGCCTTACCAAGTGTTGCTCGGCGTTACCGGATCGGGCAAGACCTTCACCATGGCCAACGTCATAGAGCGGACGCAATTGCCCACGCTCATCATCTCCCACAATAAAACCCTCGCGGCGCAACTGTTCCAAGAGTTCAAAGAGTTCTTCCCCGACAACGCCGTCGAGTATTTTGTGAGTTTCTACGACTACTATCAGCCGGAGGCTTATATTCCCAGCACGGATACCTACATCTCCAAAACCTCCATGATAAACGACGAGATCGACCGCCTGCGCCTCAAAGCCACCTCTTCCCTACTCTCCCGCCGCGACGTGGTTATCGTCGCCAGCGTCTCGTGCATTTACGGGATAGGATCGCCGCAGGCCTACGAGGGGGCGGCGGTCAAGTTGCGCGTCGGTCAGGAGCTTGTGCGGCGCGACTTTCTTATGGCGCTCTCCGAGATGCAGTACACGCGCAACGATATGTCCCTGCAACGCGGTTCTTTTCGCGTTAAGGGCGACGTTTTTGAGGTGCAACCCGCCTACGAGGAGGACGCCGTGCGCATAGAAACCTTCGGCGACAGACTCGAATCCATAAGCTACATATCGCCGCTAACGGGCAAAACGAAACAGAAGTTTGACGAGGTAACAATATTCCCCGCGAAGCACTACATGACCGTCGGCGGCATAACGATGAAGGACGCCATTGGCCGCATATCCGACGAGCTCGAAGAGCGCCTATCCGTTTTGCGGGGAAACGGAATGCTCGTGGAGGCGCAGCGGTTGGAACAGCGGACGCGCTACGATATTGAGATGCTCAACGAGGTCGGCTACGTAAACGGCATAGAGAACTACTCCCGCATTCTCGACGGGCGTGACCCCGGTTCGCGCCCATACACGTTGATTGATTTCTTCAAGCCGCCGTACTTGCTGATTATCGATGAGTCGCACGCGTCGTTGCCGCAGATACAGGGGATGTACAACGGCGACCGCGCCCGCAAGGAGACGCTCGTCAACCACGGCTTTCGCCTCCCGTGCGCGCTTGACAACCGCCCGCTGAAGTTCAACGAGTTTGAGGGGCTCGCCGACAAAACGCTCTTCGTTTCCGCTACGCCGGGTGACTACGAGTTGGAAAAGAGCGGCGGCGTCATAGTGGAACAGGTGATCCGCCCCACGCACTTAGTCGACCCGCCCATAGAGTTGCGTCCCGCCAAGAATCAGGTCGACGATCTCATCGATCAACTGCGTACGACCGTGGAGCGCGGCGAGCGGGCGCTTGTTACGACGCTAACTAAGAAAATGGCCGAAGACCTGACCGAGTACCTTGGCTCCATAGGCCTGCGCACGCGCTACCTGCACTCCGAGATTGATACGCTGGAACGTACCGAGATACTGAAAGACCTGCGTATCGGGAAGTTTGACATATTAATAGGCATCAATCTGTTGCGGGAGGGTCTTGACCTGCCGGAGGTGGCGCTTGTGGCTATACTCGACGCCGATAAAGAGGGATTTTTGCGTTCCACGCGCTCAATAGTGCAAATAGCCGGCCGCGCGGCTCGTAACATAAACGGCAGGATTATTCTCTACGCCGACGCCGTTACCGATTCCATCAAAAACGCGATGGAGGAGAGCGGGCGTAGGCGCAACAAGCAACTTGCCTACAACGAGGAACACGGCACAACCCCGCGCACTACGGAGAGGCGGATCGACGCGATGACCGCCCCGTACGGAACTGCGGACGCGAACGGCTCCGACGCCGCCTCGGTTGCGGAACCGGGCGTCAAATACGGGAAAGGCGGCGGGAGCAGCGGGCGAGCGTCAAAACACAAAAGCGACGCCGTAAAGCGCGACTCAAAAATATCATCAATAAACGCTGGAAACAATCGACTAATGGAAATAGAGGCCGCGATGATAGAGGCCGCGAAAAACTTAGACTTTGAGCGAGCGGCGCAACTGCGCGACACAATGGCCGCGATGATACAAACGGACGATAAACCGACGCCGGCATCTCCGGCTACGCGGCGGCGCGGCAAAGCGGCAATAATAAAAAAGGGGGATAAAAAATGACGAGAGACGAAGCGCTATCGGAGATTAAAACTTTTCAGAGCGTGGAAAAC
The DNA here is from genome assembly GCA_001462255.1 of Fibrobacteria bacterium GUT77. GTDB lineage: Bacteria > Fibrobacterota > Chitinivibrionia > Chitinivibrionales > Chitinispirillaceae > GUT77. The sequence goes on from LIUJ01000228.1 coordinate 6,245, forward strand.
GTTATCTTCGCTATGCGCATAATAGCGAAGGTCGGCACGGTTACGGATATCTTCACGCTCATGCCCATTGCCACAAACAACTCTACCAACCCGTCTATAAAAAAGCTGGCCACAGACGCTATATGCTCCATCATCAAAGAGAGTTTGCTCACCAAATTCAACGAATTGACCCCCGATATGCGCCAAAAATTGGCGAAAATACTGCAAACGCTTGATCCTAAAATCATCAACGACCTAAGCCGGGATCTGCTCTCCAACGACAACGAGAGGCGCCTGTCCGCGTTGCAAATGCTTGGCATCCTAAAGCGCCACCCGCACGTAAAGGACGTATTGGCCAGGCTGTTGCAGGACAAAGACGTCAAAATAAAGGCGACCGCCGTGGCCCTGCTCGGCAAGATGATTGGCCCAAACGATCAACATTTGGTGCTAATGCTCTTAAGCGACGAAGACAAACGCGTGAGGGCAAACACGGTAGAGGCGTTGGAAAGCATGGGAGACCCGCAACTGCTACCCATACTCTCCCAGTACCGCAAAGACCCCAACAACCGCATACGGGGAAACGTTTTGAAAGCGCTCTACAACCTCGGTCAAACCGGCATAGAGGAAGACCTTTTGGACATGCTAACGGCAACCGACCCGTTGCAAAAAGCCTCGGCGCTATGGGTAATAACGCAACTGAAATACAACAACAAAAAGGTAATAGACGCCGCCGGAGCATGCCTGCTATGCGACAACAAGATGGTACACAGAAACGCGGAAGCGGCAATGACGGCCATAGGCACACCGAGGTGCATGGGGTACCTAAACTACCTTGGGCGAATAGTCAGATATTAACGGTTTACGCCGACGGCAACGTCTCGTTCATACTGCCAACGCGGTAACCCAAAAGATCGACGGACACGTATGTAAACCCGTACCCCTTTATCCGCGCGTAAATTTTTTCCCTGTTCTCTCTGTCTACCAACGTCAAAAAACCGGCCTCGTCGGTCTCAATCCGCGCCAAAGCGCCGTGATGCCGCACACGTACCTGCTTCAATCCCATATCCAACAAAAATTGCTCCGCCTTGTCAATCATGTCAAGTTTTTCTGGCGTAATAGTCTCGCCGTAAGGAAAGCGTGAGGCAAGGCAGGCAAACGGCGGCTTGTCCCACACCGCGATCCCCATTTCTTTTGATAACGCGCGTATCTCCGCCTTCGCCAACCCTACATGACGGAGCGGGCTCTTTATCCCAAGTTCCTTTACGGCCGTAAGTCCGGGGCGGTAGTCGCCGTCGTCGTCTACGTTGGACCCTTCGGCGACGTGCCCTACCCCCTCTTCTTTGGCTATGGCAAGTATCTTGGTAAACAATTCGCTTTTACAGAGGTAGCAACGGTTAACCGGATTTTGCGAAAACCCGTCGACGCGCAGTTCGTCGCTGTCGCATATAATATGGCGTATACCCTCGCCCTCGCAAAACGCCGCCGCCGCCGCCAACTCCCGCCGCGGAAAGGTAGGAGAACGGGCGGTAACCGCTATGGCGCAACCGCCCAAAACGTCGTGCGCCGTCTTCAATAAATAAGTAGAATCCACCCCGCCGGAAAAAGCAACGGCCACGCTGCCGAGAACGCGAAGATACCGCCTCAAATTATCATGCTTTTCGGCGGCAATCGCCGTATCAATATCGGTATTAATGGTAACCTCCCTCCGCAAACTTTCGCCCGACTACCATTATAATATACTATAAGCCACAACAAAAACCCAAAAAAATTTCTACTCACGCCGATTCCCGAAATCCATGTTTTTATTTGGGATCTTCAGGAATTATGGTGGGAAAGCCTGAAGAGGTGATAACGTAATCGAAGCAAATTAGCACCCCTAACGGGATGCGTCCTAAAAGCGTTACGCTAACGTCAAAACCAGCATTAATAAACAATTTTTTTCAACCGATTATTTTTTATTCTTTTATTTGCGTTCACATAGAAAATAATGTATATTTATATAAAG
>LIUJ01000229.1:0-5920 GCA_001462255.1 Fibrobacteria bacterium GUT77
GCCCCGCCGCCCTCCACCTACTCCGCCGCCGAGCTCGCCGAGCTCATGGACTGTCGCGACCTCACCGGCGCCCCCGCTACGCACGTTATCCTACAGTGGGCCGCCGACGGCAACATCCCGGCACCCGACATCCGGCGGCCCGGCGACGGGGCCGACGGGGTCTATTGGTACAGAAAGACCATAAATGATTTCTTTGCCCGGCTGTCCGGCGTGGCGCCGGAGCCTATTTTGGTTGACGGCAAGGCCCTTGCCGCGATGCTCGGCGTATCGATACGGTGGGTAAGCGCCCACCGCCACCGCATAATCGGCGCCCAAAAGGTCGGCGGATGCTGGCGCTACAACGTGGAAGTGATCCGCCGGCTGGTCAGTTCCGGCAAGGACGTGGTCATTGAGCGTAGTCGAAATGTTGTGTCGGCGCCGGTCAAAGTCCCCAAAAATTTCGGACGTAAAAATTAGGAGTTTTGCCGCGGCACATATTATTTCGTGTATGTGTTTTGTCCGCGGCGGAAAGGATCGCCGTATCATGAGTATCAAAAAGATAAGCCAGAACACCTGGCAGATCAAAGTGTCGGTGCGCGTGCCGGGCCGCGACCAGCCCATACAGAGGCAAGAGCGGTTTTACGGGACAAAAACTGAGGCCGAGTGTAGGCAAGCCGAGATCATCGGTCAACTGAAGGTCGGCGGCTCTTTGGCATATTCAAACTCCAAGATCATAAGCACGTTTAAAGACGCTATTAATCTATACCTGGCAAAGTTAAATGCGGAGGGACGGTTATCGAGTGAACATTCGCGCAAAATTGACCGTATTTGCCGCGAATTTGGGCATTTACCGCTTTCAGTGATGCCGAATTACTTTGAGGAGTGGTTGAAGTACATTGCCCGTAAGGCTATATCCAGCGGGAAGAAGTGTTCTCCGGCTACGCTTAATCGCCCGATTGAGATTGTACGGGCGGTGTTCAATCATCTTGTTGACCTTGAGGAAATCCCCAAGAACCCGATTACCAAGATTAGGTTCCCCCGGCGCAAAGAGCAGGCACGTAATAGATATTTGACGCGGGATGAGCGGTTGGCGCTGATGAACGCGATAGAGCGGCATAGGCCGCACATATTGCCGATCATCTCGTTTATGCTTACTGTGCCGTGTCGCGTATCGGAATTAACGACGGCGCGGGTAGAGCAGTATAATCCGTTTAACCGTACAATATTTATTCCACCTAGTAGGAGCAAGGCCGGGATACCCATCTATAAACCCATTCCACCGGAGATGTACAGCTACTTTGATAACCTTCCGGCGGGTTGTAAATGGTTATTCTACCGTGAGGATCCGCCGGGCGTGTACCGTCCGATATCGATACGTAAGGCTTGGTCGGAGTGTTTACGGGTAGCCGGATTGACCGACTTACGTATCCATGATTTGCGCCACGTTGCGGTGACCGATCTTATTGATAAGGGTAACCCCGATGAGGTGGTCAGAGTAATCGCCGGATGGACGTCAACCTATATGCTAAGAAAGTACTACGACAATGACAGCCGACGGGTTGCTCAGAATGTAGTATTCAGTGGAGGGCAAGAGACCCCGCAAGAGTTATTATGGGCAACAAACGGCGGCTGAGAATGACGGGTAAAAATTTTATATTTGTGGTGGTTTGTGGTGGCACCTCAGTTACCACAAAGCCACCACAAATTTTAAAAACCACCACAAAACCACCACATTTTTTTGTCAAAAATTGTCAATTTTTGTCAATCGTAGTGTAATAACAGAAAACCCCGTGACCCTTAAAAATCAACGGGTTACGGGGTTTTAGAAATGGCTGGTCAGGAGGGATTTGAACCCCCGACCCGGTGGTTAACAGCCACCTGCTCTGCCGACTGAGCTACTGACCAGTACAGCCATAAATATCGGATTTATCGGTACCTGCGGTACGTTGATACAATAAAGATAATTTATTTTCGGCCAAATGTCAAATATTTTTTTAATATTTTATCTATTGGCGTTAGCGCATTTGGTTCTGCATTCGGGAGAACCGCGCGAACTCCGCTATACCCACGCCGCCGCACACCCCCGAAAAACACCGCTCCGCCTCCGCCCTGTCCGCGAAACCGCACTCGGCGCAAATCTCGTCTATGTCCGCCGCGGACTGCCGCGCCTGGGGTTCGGCTAAGCGGTTCTTTATCGCGTTTACACGCACCTGTATGATAAAATCCTGCACGTTTATGCCCAACTCGTTCATAAAGAGCGCGTCTAAGTACGCCTTGCCGGTCACAAGACTGTTGCAGACCGCTTCGGGGGTGAGCGCCGGGTTGGGGTAGTTGGACTCTATGTGGCGGCAACCGCGTTGCACCAGCTTGTCGAGCACCGACAGGCGCGTTGTGGTAAGAAAACGGCGCGAATCGTCGCGGCGGCGCGTTAGAAAAAAATACAGTGTCGCCGCTATCAGGGCGGCGGAGAGCGCCAAAAAGACTACGTGAAAGGTGTAAGCGGGGATAAAAAAAATCTTTTCCGACGTATTTGCGTTGATATGGGAGCCCGCCGGCGTGTCTATGGGCGTATCGGCGGGCGCGGTCGGCAAGGCGACGGGCACGCGCGGCGACGTATCGATGTTTGCGCGAGTGGGCGCGCTATTGACCGACGCGCTTATTAGGGTGTCGTGGTAGATGTTGCCGGATATTTCAACCTGCGTATCGACCGGTGCGCCGCCGGTAACGGCGGACGTGCCGACCGAAGTGTCGGCGGACGCGCCGGCGGACATGTTGGCGGATGTGTCGGCGGCGGGCGTGTCGGCCGTTGCCGCGCGCTTGGACGTGTCGGCGGCTACGACGGCGGCCAACGTGTCAACGCCGCTCTGCCCAAACGCCGGCGGGGTTGCGGCGACGAAAATTGAGGCGATGATTGGGATGAGTTTTTTCATGGGATGTTTTTGTTGATTATCTTGTAAGTCAACGCCCCTTCCGTCAGTTCCGGCGCTCGACTCTCCGCGAACGGCAAGGCGTCCGCCAAAAGGCTTTTTTTATTGATTTTTACCGTGTATCCCAGTAGCTCCTCGGCTTCGCGCTCAAAACCCATCCAGCGCAGGTCGTTTACGCTGTTGGCGAGGTCGTCGTCGCGGATGTCGTTTATCAGGGCGACTACGGCGCGGTAGTATCCCTCCCCGTCGCCCAACCGTACCGCGGCCTTGCGCAGGGCGCTCCAGCTTGCGGGATCGCCCGGAGCGGCGCTTGCCGCGCGCTTGCCGCACTCAAGCGCCTTGTCGTAGCGGTTCAACGACATTTGCACCTCCGCCATGGCGATTAGCGTTCCCGCGTCGCTTCTGTTTTTGGCCGCGTCTAGGCCGTAGCGCGAAAGCGCCCGCTCAAAGTAAGAGGCGGCAAGCGCCGCGTCGCCGCGCCCGGCGGCGCACCTTCCGGCGTTGCGGAGTACCTCGGCGTTGTCCGGCGCCAGTTCCAGCGCCCGTCCAAGAGCCCTCTCCGCCGCCGCCAAGTCGCCCTCGGAAAGTTCCAACGCCCCCAAGCAGTTCCACGCCTCAAACCGGTCGGGGCTCATCTCCGTAAGACGGTCGAGCACGCGTCGGGCCCCCGCCGCGTCGGAACGCAGGCGGAGCACCCCCGCAAACTCAATAAGAAACCCATACGCTCCGGCGTGAAGCTTCATCACGGAGCGGCACAGTCTAAAAGCGTCGTCAACCAACCCCACGGAGCGCAACCGCCTAACAAGCCCCAAAACGGCCTCCAAATCCCCCGGAGCCCGCCGAAACCGCTCAACGGCCGCGTCTATATAGGTGTCGCTACCCATATTGAAAAATTAATATTTATACGTGTGAAAGTCAATAAAGATAACGCCGAATAAAAAAAGACATTGATTTTAATCGAAAATGATTTATTTTTACTACCATGGACATGGACAAGACCAAATTAAAAGAGCAGGCCGAATCGATCCGCCAAGCTTTCGGTTACGTTGATAGGTTCAAAAACGAGACTTTCGTCATCAAAATCGACAGCGCCCTTATCGCGGACGCTCTCTTTCCGGTGCTCATACGCGACATTGTACTCCTGCGGCGGATCGGTATACGCATAGTCCTTGTCCCGGGTTCCCGAATGCGCATCGACGAGGTGCTCTCCGCTTACAAGATTGAGTGCCCCTACGTAAACGGGGTGCGCGTCTCGTACCCGGAGGCAATACCGTTCATCAATATGGCCGCGTTCGACGTCTCCAACCGCATTATGACTATGCTCGCCGAAAACGAGGCGGGGGCGATCATCGGCAACTGGGTGCGGGCCAAGGGCATAGGCGTGCGCGGCGGGGTAGACTTTCGTCATTCCGGCGTTGTGGAAAGCCTCCAAACCGGCCTCCTGCGCAAACTCTTGGATGAGGGGATCATCCCAATTTTTCCCAGCGTAGGCTGGAGCGCCAAGGGAAAACCGTACAACCTTTCGTCCAACGACCTCGCTTTCACCATAAGCGTGCAACTCGGGGCCGCCAAGCTCTTCTTCGTAACCGAGTACGGCGGCATAAAGGCCGAGGGCTTCAAAATACCCGACGACGCCTACATATCCGACCACGGCACCATATCCCAAATGACTATGGCGCAGGCCGGCCGGTTTTTGGACATGAACTCCGGGGAGGAGTTCGACGCCGAACGCGACCTAATCTCCTACGCGTACCGCGCCTGCAAACAGGGCGTCCGCCGTGTGCACATCATAGACGGAACGGCCGAGGGTATGCTCCTTCAAGAGATATTCTCAAACCGCGGTTTTGGGACAATGGTCTACGCCAACCAACACGAAAACATCCGCGCCATGACCGCCGCCGACATACCGGGCGTCCTGTCGCTCATGCAACCGCAGGTAGATGAAGGCGCCTTAGTGGCGCGAACGGTGAGCGATCTAACCGACAAAATGGCCGACTACGCCGTGTACGTCGTAGACGGAACCCCGCACGCGTGCGGCGCCCTGCACATATTCCCGGACAAACAAGGCGAGATAGCCGCGATAGTAGTGGATGAAAAATACGCAAGCCGCGGTATAGGCAAAAAAATGGTATCCTACCTTATTGAGCAAGCCACAAAAATGAAACTGAAATCGGTATTCGTGCTTACGACGCTAACGGCGGATTGGTTCAAACAACTCGGCTTTACGGAAGCGGGCGTAAACGACCTGCCCGAAGAAAAGAGGGACAAGTACAACAAGGGGAGGAACAGCTTGGTCCTCAAATACAACATATCGTCGCAACGAGAGTCCGGGGGATTTAGGGTAGAATAAAAGTTTACTTATTCCTAAACGTAACCCAAAACGGGTTACCGTCGTCGTCCCTAAACCGGAACACGCGGTTTTTGCTCCTAAGTTCCACGAGCATGATAAACTCCGGCGACCCCATGTACGAGGCCCGACACCCTTTTATTTCCACCTTTTCGCCCTTGGGGAAGTTGACGTCTTGGTTCGTAGCGTACCACATAGGTCCCAAATGCACGGGGATATCGCGACCGGTCACGTCGTCCGTTACAATCAAACGCACACCCACGCTCATGTCTTTCATTAGCGTGTTGGTATCCACCCTCACAACCGTGGCCACGAATGTTTTGAGGTTGTAGTTGTCGAAGAGTTGCTCGTACTTGGAACCGGCGCCCCACCCCTCGCTACCGCGGAACCTAAAGTTTTGTTGCGCCGAAATCGAGAGCGGCAACAATAGGGCCGTTAGCAAGATTGTCCATGCAAATGCCGATAAACGAAATTTTTTTGTAGTGACCATGACCAATACCTAATGTTTTTTTTTTATTTTTTATACCAAATTAATTCAATTTACCGTTCGTTTAATAATGATAGTTTTCGTCGTGATCTTCGAGATTGCTTCGTTACGCTCGCAATGACGTGGGGGGCGCAGTGTTGTCATTGCGAGGAGCGTAGCGACGAAGCAACGTGTTTATCT
>LIUJ01000229.1:6147-9274 GCA_001462255.1 Fibrobacteria bacterium GUT77
TATCTCGGCGAAGCCAATCTCGATATGTCAAAACTAACCGCCGACTTTATTTTAATCCTCTTTGCGGATCATTCCGTCGATCTCCTGCTGTACCTTGGCCCTGTATAGCGCGTCTTCCAAGTCCTGCGCGACCTTCCGACCCTGCCTAAGCACGTCCGTCCGCTTCTCCATAAGCGCAAGCTCAAGCTCGCGCCGCCTATTCTCCTCGCGGCGCAGACGCAGAAGAACTACGCTATGGCCGACCGATATGGCTAAGAGGATGATAAACGCCTGAACGGTCCAAAATAGTAGGTTGCTTTGGATCAATTTATTACCTCCTGATATTTTTATATCAATATTCAGACACTTTTTATTTAATATAATATCCGCCGCGTCGCAATACAAAATAATATTAAATCGCGTACTTATCCGTGTTAAAATTCATCCGTCTCGCTAAGTTCACCAGTTGACCCAACAGTTCTCTCTCCTCGTTGTCGCAACCGGAGCTCTTGTACTTTCCGTAGATGTCGTTCAACACCCCCTCGTGCACCGGGTAGAAGAAGTCTTCCAACTTGCTCTTGGACAAGGGCACAGAAAACCTGTCCACGATGTCCATCAATCCGCGCAATCTGTCGCATACCTTGGTTGCGGGGCGTTGTTGCAACATCTCCAAGGCCCTTATTATGACCGCTTGCAAGGTATGGGCGTTACGTTTCTTGTCTACCGGCACGGCGTAGAGACGGCCTAAATTGTCTATGGCGCTAAGCTCCGCGGCCACGGACTCCTCGGTGCCCCAACGCTCAAGCTTTTGTATCTGCGCGTCCCAACGGTTCTGCAAAACGTAGCCTACCGGCGAACTGCAGTACGCCGGAACCGGATAGTTTAGGCGCGTCAACACGTTCAAATTGTGCTCGTTTTGCTCCATCCAACCCATAAAACGGCTATCGGTGTCCTTCGCCATACGATCCAAAAAGAAGTCCGACAGATCGCTGCGCGAGCTGTAGAATAGGTCGGACAGGGTGAACATCTTCGCGTCCGGGTGCGACGTCCACGCGTCCGGCTTGCCGCTACCCGCCGGCATGCTCTTGGCGGGAACCACCCAACCGCGCAACTCCGCTTCGGGGCTGTGGGCTATAAGCACCGACCACGAACTGCTCTCCCCGGTCACCCCGCTCTCCATCTGCACGGCCACCGTGTCGTAGTGCATACGCTCCACGCGGTACGATATTACCGACTTCAGTTCCAAGTTGTATACCGTCTTCTCGTACGACGAGTGGCGCTTGACCGCCAATATTTGTTGCGCCGCGGCGGTAAAGGCTAAAAGCCTTTCGTGGTGATAAAACGGTAGGATCTTCATCTCAAAGAGTCTGCGCCCGTTGCCGAACTCGCCTATGTTGCTCGGCGCTTTGGATAAGTCGTCCAAAAACGAGTCGAGCACCGATTGTTTGCTGTCCTCCGGGATGCCGAGTTGCAGGGCGCGGCAGGCGTAGGCTAAGTTCTGCACCGTTTCTATGCCGCTTATCTCGCAAAAAAACCACCCGCAGGAGGTAAACGCGAAGAGCATAAATTTTTGCGCCTCAAGAAGCCGCCTAATCTCCGCCGTGAGTTCCTCGTTAAAAGTAAACTTGCCGCCCGATTGCGAATGCAGGAACTCCGAGGTTTTGGCCAGCGTCGGTTCCCACATTATATTTATGTATTTATCGCGTAGCGCCCACGGATCGGCGAAAATGGTGGAGAGGCGCGTCTCAAAGTGAAAATCTATTTGCGACTGAAGGCGGCGAAGGGCGTTCCTAAGCGGCCCGCGCCACGCCTGATTCCAACCCGGCTTACCCCCGGTCTGGCACCCGCAGTCCCGCGACCACCGGCCTACGCCGTGGGCGCAACTCCACGACCTGCCCTCCCCGAAGGCGTCGCCCAAAGACACCTCGTACTCCGGCGGATTTATAGACAGGTAATACCCGAAGTTGACCGGCTTAATCCCCATCTCCGGCGCGATATGCTTGAAGAAGTAGGCGAGGCACATGTCGCCGTAGGGTTTGTGGTGCCCGAAGGTCTCGCCGTCGGTGGCGATGGTTACGAGCTGGTTGCCGCCGTTGTTTTTGTCGTAGCGGTCGTTTATGGCGTTGCCCAAGATACGCGAATCCTGTAGAAGATTTTCGAAACTGACCGCCCTAGATAACTTCTCTTCAAAGAAGAAGACGTCAAGGTGACCCTCCAGCTGCGCCCCGTCGCGCGTGCGGGGGAATATGCGGTAGGGCCGGTGCGTGTCTATCGGCGATTGATTGGTACCCACCCAATTCCCGTCGCCGATGCGCCGGAAGGACTCCGCCGTGTTGGGTGATAAAATGACGTAGCTGATGTTTTCCTCGATAAGGCAGGTGACGGTTTCCATATTGATGGCTAACTCCCCCAGCCACATCCCCTCCGGGTCGCGCCCGTAGCGCTTTTTGAAGAAGTGCTTCGCCCACCGGATCTGCGTAAGCTGGTCGCGGCGCGAAGACAGCGGCATGATGATGTGGTTGAAGACCTGCGCCACCGCGTTCCCGTGCCCGCCGAAGCGCCCGGCGCTCTCCTTGTCCGCCGCGATAATCTTCCGAGCCGTAACGGGGTGGTAGCGCTCCATCCAGGTAAAGAGCGTAGGCCCTATGTTGTAGCTCATCTCCAAATAATTGTTGTGGATCCCCACGATCATCCCCTTGGCGTCGAGCAGGCGCGAGTAGGCGTTGGGCCTGTAGCACTCGTCGTAAATGCGCTCGTTCCAGTCGTGGTAGGGCGCCGCCGACTCCTGCTCCTCAATTATGTCGAGCCAGGGATTTTCCCGCGGCGGCTGATAAAAGTGGCCGTGGACGACCAAATACTTATTGCCAGTCATATTGTTGTCCGTTCGGATAGGTTACGTTTCTGCCGTTGAGCCGAGACCTAAGTATGCCGACCCCCTGCGCTATAATCTGAGCGCGCTCCTCGCCGCCGTAATTGTCGAACCACGACTCCACCTCGTCGTTTATTCGGGTATAGCACTTGTCGCCGATGTGGCGGTCGCCGAGTTGCACCTCAATAGTGCTCTTCTGACCGTCTATCACGACGTTTCTAAGCCAACGGATACTCATGTTTATCGGTTTCCTTATTAAAGTCAAAGTCAACTACGATT
>LIUJ01000230.1 GCA_001462255.1 Fibrobacteria bacterium GUT77
TCAAATAGCGAAGCCGTATCCGCGGTAAGCGACGAACCGGCTCCCGTGGCCGTTGTGCCGGAAATACCGGACGTAACCGACTCCGGCGTCTTCGAGTTCGGGCCGTCAAATAGCGAAGCCGTATCCGCGATAAGTGATGAACCGGCTCCCGTGGCCGCTTTGCCGGAGATACCGGATGTAACAGACTCCGGCGTCTTTGAGTTCGGGCCGTCAAATAGCGAGGTCGTGTCCGCGATAAGCGACGAACCGGCTCCCGTGGCCGCTTTGCCGGAGGTACCGGACGTAACCGACTCCGGCGTCTTTGAGCTTGGGCCGTCCGTTGAGTCTTCTCCTCCGATTGCCGTGTCCGGTGGCGGCGACGAGTGGGAGATCGGTTGGGAACCCCAGGACGAAGGTGAGGATGCCGAGTTCGACGTGTCCAACGGCGCCCAAACGACCGGCGTTGCTACCGCCGCGTCGGTGGAGGTACCGCCGCCGGTATTTACAAAACTCGCCCACGTGTGCTTGTATGTAAAGGATCTCGGCCGGTCGGTCGAGTTTTACGGCAAGCTCGGCTTCCAAAAGCGCTTTGTTTTCAACAGAAACGGTAGTCTCTTTGGCGTATATTTGGAATTCGGCAACGGTAATTTCATTGAGCTCTTCGAGGACGTATCCCGCAGTTCCACGGCCGCGCTGGGCAGGCTCGCGCACTTCTGTTTGGAAACTCCTGACATCGACGCCGCGATGGAATCGCTTTCGGCGCGGGGAGTCGAGTTCACGCCTAAAAAATTGGGGAGCGACTCCACGTATCAAATTTGGCTGAAAGACCCCGACGGAAACGAATTTGAGATACACCAATACACGGCAAACAGTTCGCAAATCGTGGGGGGCGAGGTTGAGGCCGACTGGTAGGCTGTATATGAAGCCGGCTTCGCCGCTAAAACTTATACCTTACCTCAAGCGCCGAAAAGAAGACGTCGTTTTTTACGGTGGGCATAACGATGAAATCCATCTTGTCCCCCAAAACCCCACGTACGCTTACTTCCACGTTCGACAGTTCCGTGGAGAATCCGTGTTGCGGGTTTAGGTATACGTCGTCCTCCGGATTTTTTAGCGGCGCGGTGTTTGTGTAACGGATCGCGGGGCAAACCGACAGCATACAGTGAACGCCTCGAAAGAGGTCTACATCGGCAATGATCGGTACGGACACGCCCATACTCGCTACGCGCCCCTCGTCGGTCATTCGGCGCAAATAGTGGTAGTAGTGAAAGCTACCGGCGCTTTGGCTTATCTTTGAGGGGTACGCCGCGCCGACGTCCGCCGTCAAACCCAAAAACAGCGTGTGTTTCATGTAGCTTATCGCGCCGCCCCGCGTGTAGCGTAGCGAAAACGCCACCGTGTCACTCTTCCGGTTGGCGTTGTTCACGGCAAAGGTATTCCGCGCCGCAATCTCCAGCGTCCTCAGCTTATCGTCCGACAATCCCACGGAAAAGGCGTCAATAAAGTGTCTGGCGTCGTCGTCGCGGGTGTCTTCCGGGTTGTCCGCGTACCTGTTGCGCGTGCCGAAAGTAACCCGTAGCCGGTAATTCTCGCTTAGCCTCACAAGTGTGTTTACATTCAGATAATAGCTCTTATCGTCGTAATGCCCGCCGAAGTCGTTGCCTACGTCGGCGTAAAAACCGTCTACGTCAAAGGCCGCTGATACTCCGAGGAATCGACCGGTTCGGCGGGGTGATACCCAAAAAGCGCCGCGTAGCGAAAATTCGCTTACATCCAATGTGCCTATCCTATCGTAGGATTCAAATATCCTAAACGAGTTTCCGGCGTTCGCGTTTCCCAGCCATAATCCGGCACCGCCGGGAGAGAGATCGATATCAGCGTGGGCGTAGAGGGCGTTCCAACCAACGCCTTCGGAATTAGCTATTTGATCGGGCAAAACGCCTACACCCACGCGGGTTCCGTCGGCCCCCCACAATCCGGGGTAGGCTATTTTTACGCTCGGCAGACTTTTGTATACTTCGGGAAACAGAACACCCCCAAAATGGCGATCTAGTATGCCGTAGACGCCGGAGTCGTAGGCCCCAAAAAAGTAGTCGGGTTGCGCGAATAGGGGGAGCGGGCCGCACGCCATGAGTAACGCGGCGGCGCTTATGTTTATTGATACGGCATAGTTTTTTTTGACAAACATCAAAGCACTCCTCCCCTACGGTTAATCTCAACGATCAATCATACCGCGCAGAGCCGCTAACGCCTCTTCCCTCGACGCGACTTTCTCTTCCAACTGCAGATCGTAGACGGCATCTAATATCCTCCCGAAAATCGGCCCCGGCGTGAGTCCCAATTCTATCAAATCCCTCCCCGTGACAAATGGCTTGGGTTTTATCTGCTCCGCTTTGAATCCGGAGAGTTTTTCCTTTACAAAACGGTAATTCTCCAAATCCCCGTGGCTCGCCGAACAATCCATTCTGTGCAGTTCCAGCTCGTCGCGGATCGTCTCTCTCGACAGGAATTTTTTAAGCGTGGAGAGGCGCATTTTGCTTACGTTTATGAAATTCATGTGGTTCTCCACCATCGCCGCCACCGCGTCGGTGAGCGCGTTTGGGGCACGCAGGCGCTTCAGAACGTTTACGGACATCTTAGCCCCCACAACATTGTGGTTGTTGAAGCGTATGCGGTCGGTAAAGGTCTTTGTGGCGGGCTTGCCGATGTCGTGGAGTAGCGTCGCCCACGCTAAGGGGAGCGACGGGTTCTCCGGCATAAGGCTCAGGGCTTTTACCGTGTGTACAAACACGTCGCCCTCCGGATGAAACTGCGCCGGTTGCTCCACCCCGCAGAGGTTCTCCGCCTCCGGCAGAATGTGCTTGAGCAGGTCGGTATCGCGCAGCAATTCCATGCCGGTATGCGGATTAGGGCCTACGAGCATCTTGCACATCTCGGCGTAGACGCGTTCGGGGGATATGGCGTTTATGCGGTGGGCGTTCTCCCGTATCGCGTTGAGGGTGCGTTCCTCTATGCTGAAGTTGAAGCGCACGGCAAAGCGTACCGCCCGCAACATCCGCAGGTAGTCCTCTCGGACGCGTTGTTCGGGGTCGCCGATGGCTTTTATGATACGGGCGTTTATGCCGTCCCGTCCGCCTACGTAGTCAATCACCTCGTCGGTTACGGGATCGTAAAACATCCCGTTTATGGTGAAGTCGCGCCGTAGGGCGTCGTTTTCGGCGTCGGTGTAAACGACGCTTTCCGGGTGGCGCCCGTCCCCTATCCCTACGTCGGCCCTAAAGGTCGCTACCTCAAAGGGGATTCCGCCCTCAAGGACGATCATCACGCCGAATTGCTCGCCGACTCCTACGGTGCGTCCGAAGAGGCGGCGGATATCGTCCGGCGCGGCGCTCGTGGCGATGTCGATGTCGCTTGGGGAGGGGGCGCCCATCACGCGGTCGCGTACCCAGCCGCCCGCGAAAAAAGCCTCAAATCCCCCGTTTCGGAGGATTTTTACGATCCGCGCCGCAGAGTTGTATTGCCCTTGCTTATCTTGCATTTTAAAAAACTCAAACGAAAAGGTTGACAACGCGTATGGCTGGAAACCATTTTTATTATATAGTGAGCTTTTGCCGAGTAAGGGAAACGCTTACCATCCCAAATATAATAGACGCGCCAAGCGGCGCGTCGGTGAAACTTTTAAGGAGGGTGTTTACATGAAGTGTATGTTACGGTTGCTTGTCGGTGTCGGCGCGGCGGCGCTGTTGTTTTCCTGCGCTACGGGGGAAGAGTCCGCCGGAGACAAGGCCTATGACATGGCCAAAAAGACGTCGGGCGACGTGCGGCGCACGCAGCTCAAAACAGCCTACATAAACTATCGGAAAGCCGTTATGGCCGCCCCGAACAAGGTCTCGACGAAGCTACGCAACCGCTTCCTCGAAATGTGCATCACCCGCGCGAACATGGTGCTAAACGAGGGTAGCGCCACCATGGACGCCATTCCTTTGCTCATGGAAGACATCGAGGGGCAACTTAAGGACGACGCGTCAGCCGACCTGCGCCAACAGTACGCCGCTTTCCTCGTGCAACTAGGCGACTCAAGCGCCGACAAACAACGCTTCATCGACGCCCTCAAATATTACGACAGAGCTATTGAAAAAGCCGCGGACGCCACGCCGTTTAAGGATAAGCGCACCTCAGTCATCAAGGGCGTCTCCCAAAACAACTACGAAATAGGCAAAATGAAGTACGACGAGGGAATCAAAGACAAAGAGACCGGAGAATCCAGCCTGATAGAGGCCGAATACTACGCGAAAGTGGCGCTCTACTTCGACTCCACCAACGCCGACGCCCAAAAACTCCTGAGCGACTGTTACAAGGCCAATCTCCACAGCCTGTCGGCTTTCCTGTCCGTAATCACCGACTACACCGATACCGTGATGTTCAGGAAGATAAACAAGTACGACATCCTCCTCTCCGTCACGGCCATCAAAGGCGGCACTGTGCTCTTCCGTATGCACAACAACTCCTTCAACCCGCTCCGCATGAGGTCCGAAAACTTCTCGCTTATCGACAAAAACGGCGTCAAGTACCAAGCCCTTCCCGGAACCAAGGTTGAGCCGAGCCTGTTGGACCAAGAGCGCATGATCGAGGACGGCAAGCTGAACTTCCCCACACCCAAGGCGGAGATAAAGAAGTTCGTTTACGAGAACCCCGACGGGCCGCACTACTCGGAGAAGAATTTTTATTGATAACGAACGTGGGGCGATGTCAGCGTCGCCTCGCATAATTCCGACGGGCGGGCAAATTTGTCCGCCCTTTTTAAGGAACGCACACTATGAGGGCAATAGTCTCTGTTGTAGGCAAAGACAGAATGGGCATAATCGCCAAGGTCAGCGGGCTCCTTTTCTCCATCGACATAAACGTCATAGACCTAAGCCAATCGGTAATGAACGACTACTTCAACATGATAATGCTGGTCGACACGAGCCGGTGCACAAAAAAGTTTGAGGAAATATCAACCGCCCTAAACACCTTGGGCACGGAAATCGGCATGTCCATAAAAATACAGCACGAGGACATCTTTAACGCTATGCACAAGATCTGACCGGGATTGCCGTACAAAAGCAAAGTCAAAAATCGCCAAGCGTTACACCGTCGTTATGCTCCTCAAAGAAACGCATGTGCCAATCGGTCGGGAATAATATTACTTGACGACCGTCGCCGTCCAACGCCAAACGAGCTCCCGCGGGTATGTGTAATGATTTTTCATCCGCGTTATTGATATCCTTGGAATCAACGCCTTTCGACTTTATCCGTCTGACCATAGTCCAATCCGTGTTCTCTATTCTCGACGCGGCGCCGTATTCGGACTCCAATCTGTATTGCACCAAATCGAACTGCAACGGGCCTACGGCTCCTAATAGCGATATTCTTTGGTGGCCGGCGGGTATCTCGTACAGTTTGACCAAACCCTCCAACGCCAGTTGCGTAAGGCCCTCCCTGAAGCGTTTGTAGTTAGCGGGGCTTGGGTTGTGGATTATCGCGAAGCACTCCGGCGGGAAGAGCGGTATCTCATCGTAGACTACGCTCTCATCGGCGCATAGCGTATCGCCTATACGCAAAGCGTCCACACCCAACACGCCTATTACGTCGCCGGCGAAGGCCTCGTCCACCGTTGTGCGCTCCCTTCCGAATAGGGCGCTCGAATTGGCAAGGCGTGTTGTCTTTCCGGTACGAACATTCACGGCGGTCATGCCGCGCTCGAAACGGCCGGAGACGATCCGCACGAATGCCATTCTATCCCTATGTTTGGGATCCATATTGGCCTGTATCTTAAAGACAAAACCGGAAAAGAGCTCCGAACCGGGGTCAACGGGAGCGCCGCGACTCATCCTCGGTAGCGGCGGTGGGGAAAACTCCAAGAAACCGTCCAAGAGCAACTGCACCCCAAAATTGTTCGCGGCGCTACCGAAGAATACCGGCGTCGTGCGTCCGGCCAAAACATCCTCCGGCGAAAACGACGCTCCGGCGTGCTCCACCATCTCCGCCTCCTCAAGTAGCGTCGCGTACGCGGACGATGTCAGCGCCTCCTTTACGATAGGGTCGCCAATCCCGCCGGCCGCGGCTACAGGCGCGCGGTACGCCCCGCCCGGAACCCGCTCATAAAAACAGGCCGTCCCCGCCCGACGGTCAAATATCCCTTTAAAATCAACACCGGAACCCATAGGCAAATTCATCGGGTACGCCCGAATACTCAATACCCGCTCTATCTCATCCAACAACGCCAGCGTGTCCAACGCCGGTCTGTCCATCTTGTTGACAAAGGTAAACACCGGTGTACTCCTGCGCCTGCAAACCTCAAAGAGCTTCCGCGTTTGCCCCTCTATGCCTTTGCCCCCGTCAATAACCATAATAACCGAATCCACAGCCGTCAACACCCTATACGTATCCTCCGAGAAATCCTTATGGCCGGGCGTATCCAACAAATTGACGCGATACCCGCCGTAATCAAAGTTCAATACCGTGGAACTGACGGAAATACCGCGCTTGCGCTCAAGCTCCATCCAGTCCGAAACCGTCGTCCGCTCCTTCTTCCGCGCCGTTACCGTCCCGGCTAAGTGCAACGCGCCCCCGTAGAGCAAAAGCTTCTCCGTAAGCGTCGTCTTGCCCGCGTCGGGATGCGACACTATCGCGAACGTCCGCCGCCTAAGAGCCTCACTTAACATAATTCACCCCTATCGACAACTGATTCAACCTATGCCCCTCCACATTATCGTACTTAGATATTCCCAAAATTCCCCTCACGTCTACAAACGCCCTGTCGCTGACATATATACCAACACCGCCGATCAATCCGAAATCCACGGCCATCCGGTCCGTAAACGACGCGCTCTCCTCTCCGTTCCACTTCATCCACGCGAAAAGGGGCACGCCGGCCAAAATCCCGCCGAACAAGCGCAACTGCCGCACGTCAAACCCGCCGCCCCATGACCTCGCGAAAGCATCGGGCGGCGATATTCCCCCGCGCGACCCCAACGCGCCGAACGGTCCCCACTCCAACAACAACGGACACGACACGCCTACCTCGCTCGTTCCCACCACTGCCGTATTAATAGGCTTCCGAAAAACAACCCCCGGCGAAAAATTCAACGCCAAAACCTCCGACAATACCAAATCAATCACACCCGCAACCTCAAAACCTATGCCAAACGCGGCACGATTGCGATACTCCGCGTACGAAAATCTTTCGCCGTCGTGAGTGTAAATCCTTATCAACACGTCGGTTACTTGCGAATGATTGAAGGCGGCGCGACGCCCGAATTTTATTTTTCTTTTTTTTGACGTTTCTTTATCGCCCGCGTCAACGGCATATTTTATATCCGCAACGTCTACTATGTCAACGCCTATAACGACGTTATTCGTGTCAACAACATCAATTACGTCAACCGCACTAACCGTATCCGCGACATTATATGTATAAACGGTACCAACCCACGGCGCAAATTCCTCCGACAACAAAACTTCCGGCGTAATAACGTTCTTTATTATCTCCGGACACGACGACACCGTATCCGATAACGTGACGCCGGCGTACGCGTAGGACAACGGCAACAACAACGCCGACAATACCGCCGCCCGCTTCGCCCCTCTCATTTGAAAATCCTCAGCGGCCACACACCCTCGCGCCTGCCGCGCCGTCTCGCTTCCACCACGTATCCGCCGGACGCTATTTTATTCATCGATAACCTCGCCGCGCCGACGACATCGTACCTCGCGACCGTCTTCCCCCTCATATCAATCAATCTGATTTGCACCGACTCCCCCCGCCCCGCGTTCACATAAACAACCCTCCCGGCCACCCGCACGAGCGATTTGGCGGAAACCGAAACCGACGCGACGCGCCGTTGCTCAAAAAAAATATCATAAATCGAATCCGGCTCAAACCCGCGTAAAAAAGGATACCCGCCGCCGATCTCCCAAACGCCGCCGAAATCCCACCCGGCATACGTACCCTCCGCCCGCATCTCCGCAGCGCTCTTGCCTATCCCACCAACGGATACGCTCCTACCCGACCGCCCCAAGTCCCAGTAACAACCATCCATCGACACGGCGTTGCCGACGGCTCCGTAACCGCCGCCTCCCAATACACCCGCGAAACCGCCGGTTCCCACCTCGCCACCCGCCGTCAAACCGGCGGAATAACCGCGCGACACGCCGATGCCGCCGCCCGCCCGACCTATAAAACCGCCAACGCCCCACTCCCCAACCGCGCTCCCCACGGCATAGCAATCCTGCGCCTGACCGCCGGCGCCCAACCCCACCGCCCCACCCACATAGCTTACACCGCCTACGACGCCGGAAGCGTAACTTTGCGCCAAAAACGATCCCCACGCCCCGCCCACTAACCCACCAACCTCATTTACCCCGTCAACCGACGCCCTCGAATAGGCGCGGCTTATAAGCGAACCGTCGCCGCGCCCCACCAAACCGCCGACGCCCGACCGACCGCGCACGGCGCCCCCTACAACCCCGCAACTGTCTATCACCGTATTCACGCACATCCCTACAAGCATCCCCACATTGTCAACGCCGGCCGCGCTTCCCTCCACGAACACGCCGCGGATATCCGCGCCCACCGCATACCCAAAGAGCCCAACAAAATCGCCGCCGCGCCCGCCACCGCCCATATCAAGGCCGCTTATTATATGTCCGTTTCCCCTAAACACGCCGGTAAACGGCGCCTCCCGACTCCCTATCGGCTCAAGCCCGTTTGCCGGTATCTCTATATCGCTAACCAACTCGTACGTCCCGTCCAACGGATGCGTACCGTATTTACCTATCAAAAAGAGATCGCTGTGTCGGGACACCTCTATAGCCCCGCCGCTCTCAAAAAATCGCGCAGTCGGCGCGACGGCTTCGGGCGCCGCGTCCGTCCGCACAACCCCCGCAAAGCCGTCGCTCCACTCCGCAAACCGACGACCGCCGTCCGGCACCGCCGCCACAACGACCCCGCCCATCCCAACCACTACAGTATCAACGTTCGTCGTAATCCCGGAAACGCCGGACGCCCTCAAGTACCCGCCAGCCCCCACCTCATACTTATAAGTCCTAACGGGCAACGCGCCTATAGGCTCAAAACTCGCCGTAAACAACGTATCCCGCAACGCGACATCGGTCCTGCGAACCCCCGTCGCCCCGTCGCTCCATCCGGCGAAACGGCATCCGTTCCACGCCTCCGCCGCAACGGTAGGCCCCTCCGCGCCCGGCATAATCGCCGCGCTATAATCATATAACTCCGCAACGTTACCGCCCGCAACGCCGATCCTAAGCCTTCCGCAACCGCCGCCGGAAACGGCGTAAGCAAGCGTACGCGTGCGGTACGGTATCCGCGTAAGTTGCGGATAGCCGACACCGCGCTCAATGCTCCACACCCCGCCGAAGTCCCACCCGAAAAAGGTCTCACGCGACCTCATCTCCGCCGTGCCCCTACCCTCCCCGCCCGCCGACACGCGTTGCCCCGAAGCCTCCGCGTCCCAAAAGGAACCGCTCACCTCCGCCGCCCCTACGTAGTAGGCGACCCCGTCAATCTCAAAAACACCCCTGTCGCTCCACGTCGGCGACGAGGCAAAATCCAACCCGATCAACCCGCCGGCGACACCCGTGCCCGCCACCCGCCCCGCGGAATAACTCTCGCGCACGCGCCCGCCAAAAACCTGACCCACAAGTCCGCCTACGTTATTCACCCCGCGTACCGCGCCCAAGGCAAAACTTTGCGACACCTCTCCGGCGGCTGAAATTCTAAGCAAACCCACCAACCCCCCCACATTATCCG
>LIUJ01000231.1:0-1534 GCA_001462255.1 Fibrobacteria bacterium GUT77
TTTCATAACAATCCTTCCACCGTATCTCTCATGTCTTTTATGTCAATCACCTTGTCATGCAATACTTTTTTCGACGTCAACCCGTCGACCGCCCTGTGTATCTGACCCGCCCCGGATTTTGATAAGATTTTTATCGATTCAAACTCGTCGCCGCCGCCTTTTATTCCCAACCCGGCCAACACGCTAGGCGCGAATTTGTAGGGGCTTGCCGTCGACGCTATTATCACCGGAACGCCGTTACTCTTATTGATACCGTTGACGCAGTTGACCGCCGACGCCGCCACCGCGGTGTGGGTATCCATTACGTATCGGCTCTCGCGGTAGACTTCGCCTATCGTCTTCAACGACTCATTCTCATCAACCCACCGCGCCTCTATCAACCCCCTCATCTTTTCCATTATATCGGGATCAACTGAAAAACGCCCCCGCTTAGCCAACGAATCGTACCAATCAACGACTTTCCCAGCGTCCCTCCCCGACATTTCAAACAAAAATCTCTCCAAATTCGACGATATCAATATGTCCATAGACGGCGACATCGTCTTGTGAAACTCGCGATCTTTAACGGCGTACTCGCCGCCGTTGAAAAAATCGGTCAACACATTGTTTTTATTGGACGCGCATATAAGGCGGCGTATCGGCAAACCCATCTCTTTGGCGTAGTAACCGGCTAAAATGTTCCCGAAATTGCCGGTGGGAACGCAAAAATCGACGTCGTCGCCGTAAGATATCACGCTTGTTGATACCAAATCCAAATAAGACTTGACGTAATAGACGATCTGCGGGCAAAGGCGCCCCCAGTTTATCGAGTTGGCCGACGAGAATTTTACGCCGCGCCCGGTCGCCTTATCCCTCAGCGCCTTGTCCCCGAAGAGCGCCTTTACGCCGCTCTGGCAATCGTCAAAATTCCCCCTCGCGGCGATTACCGTCGTATTGTTCCCGTCCGTAGTGGCCATCTGCAATCTCTGTATCTCGCTGACGCCGCCGTGGGGGTAGAAGACCGCTATGGAGATACCGTCCCTGTTCTTGAACCCCTCAAGCGCCGCCTTGCCGGTATCGCCGGAGGTCGCCACGAGTATCAGCGTACGGGAATCATCGTCGAGTTTGATCTTTGAGAAACGCATGAACCTCGGCATGATCTGCAACGCGACGTCCTTAAACGCGGCCGTGGGGCCGTGCCACAACTCCAAGACGTAACGATTGCCGCCGATCGGAACGGTCTTTACGACTTCGGGAATATCAAAACTCTCCGGCATGTAAGCCTCGTTCACGCAAGAGGCGATCTCGGCGGGCGTAAACCCGCCCATAAAGGGGGTTAACACGGCGATAGCGATTTCTTGATACGACCGCCCGGCTAACTTTGAAAAGTCCGCACGTGGAATCTTTTCCGGGACAAAAAGCCCGCCGGAAGACACCATCCCCTCCGCCACCGCCCCGGCAAACGACAGTGACTCCGAATTGCCTCTCGTACTGATGTAATTGATGTCCATAAAAAAACTACTCCTCGATTCTTATAACCTGCGTAGGCGCCCTT
>LIUJ01000231.1:1542-14954 GCA_001462255.1 Fibrobacteria bacterium GUT77
CTCCGAATTGCCTCTCGTACTGATGTAATTGATGTCGTACATAAAAAAACTACTCCTCGATCCTTATAACCTGCGTAGGCGCCCTGACAAACGCTTCTTTCTCTATGTCTTTAATGGCCCTCCTGACACCGCGCTCCTTGGCGTCGTGGGTTATTATTATCACCGGCACCCACGCCTCGCCCGCCCCCTCTTTCTGCATAACGGAGGCTATGGATATCCCCTCGGCGCCGAGGCAACTCGTTATGGAGGCCAATACGCCGGGATTGTCGCTCACGTTGAAACGCAGATAATACCTGCTCTCTATTCGCTCTATGGGAACCAGCGCCGCTTTTTTGTCCGCCCGATAGTAGTCCATGGGCACGCGCTTGGGACAGTTGTCGGCAATGTTCCTCGCGGCGTCTACGATGTCGCCGACGACGGCGGAGGCGGTGGGCATCTCGCCGGCGCCCCTACCGTAGATCAGCATCTGACCGACGGCGTTACCCTCAAGCAACACCGCGTTGAACACGCCGGAGACCGAAGCGAGTATGTGCCACTTGGGTAGCATGGCCGGATGCACCCGCACGTCAAGCCCGGCCTCGCATTTCCTGATTACGCCCAACAGCTTGACCACGTATCCCAGCTCCGCGGCAAAAATTATGTCTTCCTTGGCAATGCCCGTTATGCCCTCCACGGAAAACGCGCCGTAGGGAACGTAACCGCCGCTAACCAAGGATGCGAGTATCGCGACCTTGTGGCCGGAGTCGCCGCCGCCTACGTCGAGCGTGGGGTCGGCCTCGGCGTACCCGTTCTCCTGAGCCGCCGCGAGCGCGTCGGCAAAGGGCAATCCCTGCGTAGCCATCTGCGTAAGAATGTAGTTGCACGTGCCGTTGATTATGGTCCGTATGCTGATTATCTCGTTCCCCACAAGCCCCTCGCGTATGGCCTTGATGACAGGCATCCCGCCGCCGACGGAGGCCTCAAAGTAGAGGGAAACGCCGGCTTTGTCCGCCGTCTCAAAGATTTCCGGCCCGTACTCGGCGATAAGCGCCTTGTTGGCCGTCACGACGTGCTTGCCGCGCTTGAGGGATTCGAGCACCAAGGTGCGGGCGAAGCCGGTGCCGCCGGCGAGCTCCACGACCACGTTTACGGAGTCGTCGTTTAATACGTCGTTGAAATCGGCCGTACAAACCGCGTCGCGGACGGGAAGTTGCGAGAAGCGCGAGGTAACCTTGTCGGCGATACGGGCAAGGCGGATGTCGAGGCCGAGGGAGTTGTTAAAATAGTCGATTCGGGCGTCCAACGCTTTAACGACACCGCCGCCTACCGTGCCTACGCCTACTATGCCTACATTGATTTTTGCCATATTTTGACTAATCCTTTCGGAGCAAAAAAAGTCTTTAACGTCGCGGGTTATTATATTATTCTTCGTTAAATTTACCTTCAAATAGGGCAATAATCGCTTGCACGGCATCCTGCTCGTCCGCGCCGTCCGCTCTTATTTGTATCACCGTACCCTTCTTCGCGGCCAGCATCATCACGCTCATTATGCTTTTGGCGTCGGCGGTGGATCCGCCCTTTACCAGCTCCACTTTGGACTTGAACTGGGTCGCAACGCGTACTATAGAACCGGCCGGACGGGCGTGGATACCCTGTTTGTTCACTACCGTTACGTCTTTTTCAATCATGGCTTTACTTACCCTCCCCCTTTTTCTTCCTCCCGAATCCCAACCTGACACGAAGTTTTAGAGCGTCTTGCCGTACCTCGCCCACCAAGGTGTCCACACTCGCTACAACGTCCTTAAGATCCTTGTAAAAAGTCTCGTCGGTGTATAACTTGCCAAGCGATCCCTTACCGCTCTCTATGTTGTGCAGTACGCCCTGCACGTCGACCACTAAAGACTCGGCCTGCGTGACTAAGGCCATGCCTTTGGTCATCAATTGGTCGCCTCCTACCACTATGCTGTCTATGCCGGGGCCGTTTCTCGCCAAAAGTTGCTTTAAGTCGGCGGAGACCGCCTTGAGATCCGACATGGCGGCGTTTAGAACCGGCTCGTTTCTTGTCAATAACCTATCGGCCACTATACAAACGGTGTCCAACCTGCCAACGATATGGTGGAAGCGGTTGATGAAGGCGGTGTCACCGATGGTGGCGTCGAGAATGCCGGCCACGTTGACCACCAAGGTTTCCACTTCGGAGAGCACCGTGCCAAGCATACCCATGGCCTCGGATATACCCGTATCAAAACGCCCCCGTATGATTACGGTGTCCTTGGAGTCGACGGAAATGTACGGTACGGTATTGCCGCGCGGGGATAGGGTAACGCCTATGCCGCGCTCCCCCAAAAGACCCACGTTCACCACGGATATTCGGACGGAATCGGTCATGCGTATCTTCTTGTCTATGTTGAGAATCGTGCCGACCTCCGTACCCCGCAACTCAATAATGGAGACCGTGCCTTTCTTCACGCCGTTTATGTAAACCGGATCGCCTAATTGCAACGTGCCCACCTCAGGAAAGACCACGAGGTAGTTGACCATCTTGTCGGCCAGCGAAGCCTCCTTGAGCCACAACATTCCCGCCACGAGGATGAAGAGCGCGGCGATGATCGAGGCGCCCACAACGAGGTCGACGTTCATTTTTTTCAAGGCACGATCCTTTCGAGCCTCACTTATGGCTCTTCACCTTTTCATTCAACTTTTTGAGTTGGCGTTCCACCTTTTCAACCGCCTCGTCAACGGCCTTGCCGATACTCTCGGCCTTCGCGATCCCCACGATCTCGTGATTGCCCCTAACGTGCATGGTGATCTCAACGGTCTTATCCAAGCTCTCGTTGTCCAACACGACGCGGCATGAGGTTATACCCTCGCAAAACTGCTCCAACTTGCCGATTTCCGCGCCTATAGCGTCCTGCAACTCCTGCGAAGCCTTAGACTTGGTATGGCGAGATGTAATTTGAATTTCCATAAAAAACGCGCTCCCCTTTCGTTTCGTATTTGTTTTCGCCCCAAAAACAGCCAAAAAAAACGAGACATCCGTATATAATATATATTAACGCCCGGCAAAAACAAAATATAGACAAAAAAGATTTTGACTTTGGACTTCGAATATATTATATTGTATGGATGAAGCGTTGCGTGGCGCGACAAACGGCGCCGCCCGCTGTTCTTGTGAAGCAAAAAAAGGAAAGAACATGGATGCCAAAGGGCGCAAAGTATTAAACGGGTTGACCAAACTCGGCGGCGAGCAGGAAGTTTTCGACTTGTCCATCGCGATAAAAATGACCGAGGACGCCGTATCGGAGATTCTCAAGAAGTTGAGCGAGGAGGGGCTCGTCTCCTGTCGGCGCGACGACGGCGGCAAAGAGCTGTGGAGCGTGTCTACGGCGCAACCGGCGGCGTCCGCGCCGTCCGCGGAACCCAAGGAACCGGCGGCGTCCGGCAAAAAGAAGGCCAAGACCACGGCGGCTGGGCCGGACGACCGCTTTGACGAGTTCGTCGTAGACCCCAAGGCGGCGGCCGCGCCTCCGCCCGCATCCCCCGCGCCGATCCCCCCAGAACCGGCGGACGATTTTGAGCCCAAACCCCCTAAAAAAGAGAAGAGGACGAGGAGCGGCGACGCCGACGCCGACTTCGAGCCTAAACCCAAAAAGGAAAGCTCTACCGAAAAGAGCGCCCCCGGCCCCGACGCCGACTCTTTTGAACCGAAATCGGCTAAGGAGAGCAGAACGGAACGCGAGCTGTCCGCCGGGCCCGACGACCACTTCGACGAATTCGCGGAGCGGGTTCCCTCAAAACCCAACCTGCCGATCCCGCTTATGGCCGGAATCGCGGCGCTCGTTCTGATAGTGATACTCTTCATAGTAGGCGGCGGCGGCGGAAAGACAAAACTAATCAAAAAAACGGTAGAGGACGTTAAAACCGAGTTGACGGGCAGATTGGATTCGCTCGCGACGGCAATTGATACGCTTAGGGCGGAGAACAAGGCGCTCGGCGAAGAGGTCAACCGCCTTAAAGCGGAGCTTAAGAAAGTCGCCGGCCAAGACGCCAAGAAAACGGCGGCGGACAAACCGGCGGATAACAAACAGAAAAAAAACAATAAACGGTAACACCAACCAAAATCTTATTGGAAGGAGAGGTCTATGGGCAGAGGCGACAAGCGCACCCGCAAGGGCAAGATATTCCGGGGCAGTTTCGGAAAATCGCGCCCGCGCAAGATTAAGCAAAAAGCGTGATTTTTTATTTGGTTTTGCATTATACCATAATTTATATTTGTAGTGTCAGGGCCCATAACTCAGTCGGTTAGAGTAGCGGACTCATAATCCGTTTGTCCTAGGTTCGAGCCCTAGTGGGCCCACTTTTATGCCAAAAGGGTAGTAGGAGCGTTATGATACAAGACTTGGAGTACCTTGTAAAATTACAGGAAATAGACCTGCGTGTGCGGGAACAGGAGTCGGCTAAGGAACAGTATCCCATGGCCGTCGCCGACTTGGAGAAGCGTATAGAGGGCGCGCGGGAGACGGGTGCCGCCGTCGGCGACAGGCTCGCGAAGCTGGCCTCCGAAATAGAGGCGGCGGACGAGCAAGCCGCGAAGTTGCGCGAGAGCCTAAACAAGAGCCAAGAGAGATTAAGCTCCATACAAACCAACCGCGAGTACGACGCCGTCCACAAGGAAATAGAGGCCCAAAAGGCCCTATTGGCCTCCGCCGAGGGCAGAAAGACCGCGCTTGAGTCAGATTTGGAGAAAGGCAAGACCGCGCTCGTCGAAGCGGAAAAGGTATATGAAAACGCCAAAGCGGAACTGCAACCTCAAATAGACGACCTACGGGCCAAAATAGGCAAGATAGACTCGGTTATCGCGGAAATCATGGCCGAACGCGCCAAAATAAGCTGTAACGTAAGCCTCCCAACCATGCGCACCTACGATTCGATCCGAAAAAAGAAAAAGAGCGGCAGGGCAGTCTCACTGGTAAACCAAGACAAAACCTGCGGAGTTTGCTTTATGATCCTCCAACCCCAGTTATGCAGCGAAATCCGAAGGGGCACAAAAATCATACTATGTGAAAATTGCGGATCCATGCTGATATGGGACGAGGCGGCAGGTCGTTGACCGGTCTAAAAATATATACCCGGACGCTGTCATATATGCGCCCGTACGTCGCGCTGATAGTTATAGCGCTTGTTCTCGCCTTGTTCACCGTGGCCTTTGAGGGACTCTCCCTTTGGTTTAGCGCCTCATTAGTCCAAACCATATTCAGCCACGAAGCGCCCGTTGTGTCAAAACCCGAATACACGCTCTCGAACGCCAACAACGTGCTCAAATATTGGACGTCCGAAGCGATAGGCTCGCGCGAACCCATGGCCGCGCTACAGATGGTCTGCGCCTTGATGTCGCTCTCTTTCCTCCTCAAAAACGTCTTCATATACCTAAAAGGTTTGGCCATGACCCGCCTAAACCTCTCCGTGGTGCGCGATATGCGCAACCAACTCTTCACACACGCGCTAACCCTCCCGGTCTCCTACTACGACCGCACGAAATCCGGCAACGTAGTTTCTTTGGTCGTAAACGACGTGTCGAACATAAATAACTCCATGACCGGCACATTCGACAAAATATTAGTGGAACCTATGCGCCTGCTCTTCTTCGTGTGCACGCTCTTTGTCATAAACTACAAATTCACCTTAGCCATATTCGTGATATTCCCCGTGCTCGGCTACCTTATAACCCTGATAGGGCGCACCGTGCGACGCAGGAGCAAGCGGGTAATGGAACACTTGGCGGCGCTGCTCTCCATTCTCCACGAGACCGTCAGCGGCGTGCGAATCGTTAAAATCTTCGGGACGCAAGGCCACGAGGCCGCTAAGTTCAAGGACGAGAACAACCGCTTTATCCGCCAGTCTTTCCGATCGAACTACGTCGGAGCGCTGGCGAGCCCCATCACAGAGGTGATGGGTGTTGTCGTGGTGGTGATACTGCTTTGGTACGGCGGAAGCCAGGTGCTAAGCTCCGGCGGCTTCGGCGCGGAGGACTTCACGCGGTTTTTGGTCTTTCTATTCTCCATCTTCACTCCGCTCAAAGAGATAAGCCGGCTCAACACAACGTTACAAAGCGGCTTCGCCTCCGCCGACCGGGTCTTCGCCGCCCTTGATTCGCCCGTTGAAAAAACTGCCGTCGAACCTCCCGTAAGCAACAACGGCGAGACCCCGGCGCCGCCCGCGCCCATACCGTTCAACAACAAGATCGAATTTCAAAACGTCGGCTTCAATTATCCCGGATGCGCGGAAACCGTGCTCAAAGACATAAGTTTTGAGATAAAGAAAGGCAGCATCGCCGCCCTCGTCGGTTCCAGCGGGAGCGGTAAGAGCACAACGCTCGACCTACTGCCGCGCTTCTACGACATAACGGACGGAAAGATCGCCATCGACGGCCGCGACACCCGCGAAATGAACTTGGCGAGTTTGCGAAAACTCTTCGGCATTGTCGCCCAAGAGACCTTCCTGTTCAACGATACCATATCCGCCAACATCGCCTACGGTTTGCAAAACGCCGACAAAGACTCCATAGTCGCGGCCGCCGTAGCCGCCAACGCTTGGGAATTTATAGAAAAACTCCCCAACGGCTTAGACACGGTGATAGGCGAACGCGGGGTAATGCTCTCCGGCGGCCAACGCCAACGCCTGTCTATAGCGCGGGCGCTGTTGCTTAACCCGCCTATCCTCATCTTAGACGAAGCGACGTCAAGCTTAGACACGGAATCGGAGCGCCTTGTGCAAGCCGCCATAAACAACGTAATGGAAAACCGCACGGTATTGGTGGTGGCCCATAGGCTGTCGACCATACGACACGCCGATCAAATATTGGTTTTGGAAGCGGGAAAGATAGTTGAGCGCGGAACGCACAACGAGCTTTTAGCCATGAACAACAGATACAAATACTTCTACGATATCCAGTTCGCTAACGGCTAACGCCGCCTACATCCACAAATACTCCTTAGGCCCCAACTCGTACAGATCGTTTCCCTTGCCGTCGATGGCCACAATAAGGGGTAGCGACTCCATTTCAAACATATATACGGCTTCAGGCCCCAAATCCTCATAGCATATTATCCGCGACGACTTTATGCGAGAGGATATAAGCGCCCCGGCTCCGCCGACGGCCGCCATATAAACCGCGCCGCACTCTTTTATGGCCTCAATCACGGCCGTTCCCCTATCGCCCTTGCCTATCATCGCCGCCAAACCCGTTTGGCGCAAAATGTCCGGGGTGTACTTATCCATGCGGGAGCTTGTGGTGGGGCCGGCGCTACCTATCGCCGCCGTCTTTGTCGGCGGCGTGGGGCCGCAGTAGTAGAGTACCTGATTGGCGAGGGAGAGCGGCAACGGCTTACCGCTCTCAATGAGTTTCATGAAGCGCTTGTGCGCCGCGTCGCGGGCGGTGTAAACGGCGCCGGAAAGCAATATCCTGTCGCCGGCGCGTAGAGACGCCAGCGCGCTCTTGTCGCTTATGGGGAACGTCAGATTTATCGGCGGCTTATTCGACACGGTCAATTCGCCAAACTCAATCCGCCCCACGTCCCCGGAATCAACCGGGTAGCGCCGACCGGATAGGCGGCCCCCTGCTTCTTGCCCCTCGCGAAGACCGCGAAACCCATGTTCCGCCCGTCAAAGGGCAACACGCCCAACTCGCTCCACGGAAGCGTAACCAACCGCCCCGCGCCGGCCTTAGTCAAAACAATAGACTTGGCGTCCCCCCAGGAGGTCTCGTCAACCTTCAACCCATCCTTGTCGACCGAACGCTTGGACGCGCGTATGCCGTAGGCGCTGTCGGCGCCGACCGCCACAAATCTGTCCGCCCACGCGGTAAAGGCGTTGGCGCCGTACTTTAAATCCAACGCGAACTCCGCCTCCGGCACGGAAGCGCTCGGCGTAAAGTACAAAAAGAGCCCAAACGCGTTCCACCCGGCGGCAAAAACGGCCCCGCCCACGCTAAACCCGCTCAACCCCGCGAGCGTCTCCGCCGCCCCCTCCCCAGAAATCCCGTCTTTAAGCTTGACCGCCGAAAGGTGCGGACTCGTCGGAACCCACTTGTTTTCGGCCGACACCGTCCCGCTAAGCAACGCGACGCCAACGGGTTCCACAACCCCCTTGTACTCCGTTCCGGGCACGTTCCACTCTATGCTCAAAAAATCCCCGCCGCCGACCGGAACGCCCCTCACGCGCCCCAAAAATACGTCGACGACCGCGCCGTCCGGCTTAACGCTCTTGGAAAACAATACGGACGACCGCGCCCCCGAACGCCGGACAACCTTGAAATCGACGCTACCCTTGGGCAAACGAGCGGTGTCAACCTGCGCGGACACGGAAACCGAGTCGGAACGCAACGTCGTCCACTCCGTCGGCGAGGTGATAACCACCGGAACATCATCGGCCTGGGCAAACGCGTACGCGGGCAACGCCGCCAAAAACGCCGTTACGGCGGCGACCGATTTCAGCTTTGCGGATACAAACATAACATAAACCCTTTCGTGAATTTTAACCGATACGGGGATCAACCATAACTCAATATAATAGTTCGCCCTTAAAAAGTCAAATATTAATATCAACACCGACGCGTTTTAAAGATTTTCACACATCCGCCCCCCGCCGCTATATATTTTTTGTTTATGTAATTTCTTTTGAAAAAAATTTTAATTCCAAAACCATAAAAACGAAAGGGACAAAAAACATGAGTATCGGCCCGGAAATTCTCGAAGACGGCCTTCCCAACATCACCGCGTTCAAAGATGTTGAAGACGCCGTAAAATCACGCCCGAAAACCGTATACGACCTCGGGAAGATCAACTTCGGCGGCATACGCAGCGCAACTGCCATCGCGCTACACATGCACCAGCCGCTTATCCCAGCAGGCGGCGGCGACCTCGGCACCGCCGACATCATCAGCAACCTAAAGTACATGATGGACAACCAGGGAATCGGCGACAACCACAACGCCCCCGTATTCCACTGGTGCTACAAACGCATAGGCGAGTTCATCCCGCAACTCCTCGGAGAGGGCAAACAACCCCGCGTAATGCTCGAATACTCCGGCGAACTCCTATACGGACTGCGCAAGATGGGCCTCGACGACGTCTTTGACACCCTCAAACGCGTAACGTGCGACCCCGGCATGGCCCACACCGTCGAGTGGCTCGGTTGCCCCTGGGGACACGCCGTGGCCCCCTCCACGCCCGTACAGGACTACCGCCTGCACGTCAAAGCGTGGCAGAGCAATTTCGCCGCGATATTCGGAACCGACGCCCTCAAACGCGTCCGCGGCTTCTCCCCCTCCGAGATGGCGCTGCCCAACCACCCCGACACCGCCTACGAATTCGTCAAAACGCTAACGGAGTGCGGCTTTACCTGGGTACTCGTCCAAGAACACACCGTAGAACGCCCCGAAAACGGCTGGGGCCCGGAGAATAAGTACATCCCCCACCGCCTTGTCTGCAAAAACTCCAAAGGCGAGGAGGCGAGCATCATCGCCATCATCAAAACCCAAGGCAGCGACACCAAATTGGTCGCCCAAATGCAACCGTACTATGAGGCCAAGGGTATGTCGCGCACGGCCATAGCCGGCAAGAGCGTCCCGCCGCTCGTAGCCCAAATAGCCGACGGCGAAAACGGCGGCGTAATGATGAACGAGTTCCCGCCCAAATTCATGGAAGTAGCCAGAGACTCCACCGGCTCCGACTCCCCCATGATGAACGTCACCGAATACTTGGAACACCTCGCCGCGCTTGGCATAACCGAAAAAGACCTGCCCACCCTGCAGCCGCTCTTCCAAAAGCGGATTTGGGACAAGATCGCCGGAAGCGCCAAGAAGCCGGATATCGCGCAAACCATAGAAGAACTGAAGAAAGAAGACGGCCGCTTCCACATGGACGGCGGTAGCTGGACAAACAACATCTCCTGGGTGCAAGGTTACCAAAACGTCTTAGACCCCATAAACAAACTCAGCGCCCTATTCGCCCAAAAGGTACTAGGCTCAAATGTTCCGGTAACCGACCACCGCTACAGAAACGCGCTGTACTACCTCCTGCTCTCCCAAACCAGTTGCTTCAGGTACTGGGGCCAAGGAACATGGACGGACTACGCGAGAGAAATTTGCAGGCGCGGTATGGAGATTGTGGACAAGGACTTTTGACATCAGGGGCGGGTTTACCCGCCCCTTTTTTTAGCTTGCCGACCCAGGGTCAGCACCCCACCACCGTCACACGCTTACCGTCCACCGTTTCATCCTTCATGTAAATCTTGTCGTTCCAACTCTTCCCCGTACCCCTATCGAAGATAACCAACCACCCGGCGTCCGAGCCGAATTTATCCATGTAATCGCGGATTTGCGCCAAACTCTCGGCGCGGCTACTCTCGTTCTGCAGAATTTTCAGCTCTATGGGATACTTATAGCCGCCATACTCCACACACAAATCTACTCGTCTCGTACCGGCAACCGCTTCACGCCGGACATCCCCGCCGCCGTTTACCACCCGCTGAAGGAACGCTTGTATTACTAAATGGGCGGCGGCTTCGGAGTATTCGTAGATTATCGTCTCGTAGCGCTCCCTCCAAATCTCACTGTTCTCACGCCAATACTCTTGAAACGCCCTCATCAAAACATTCATATCTATCTTACCGTCTTTGATGTAATTCGGGGGAGCGTATTTTGCGCCCGCGTTAATTATTGATTCTTGGGCCTTCCGCGTCAGCGTCCTAAAAATCAGTTCCGCGTAGATGGGATTCGAGGGTTCGGTGTAAATCCGGTCGTCCCTGATAAGACCTAAATCTTTTGTGAACATATAATCGTCGTCGCTCTTGTCGGCTACCTCTTCGCCGATAATAAGCGGTTGTATGATCTTTCGGACTCGCGGTTCTTTCAACCTCTCCAAGAGGCTATCGACATGCGTCCCGCGGGCGAGGATTATGTTATGAACGGCCTGCTCCGCCATCCCTCTCGTAACGAGCGCGGTGTAATCCCTTTTAGCGATCTTCTCCACGCACTCACGGGCGACGGCGTTCACTAACCACGGTTGCCCATTAGTTTGCTCAAAGGCGTAGTCCGCCACCCGCGGCTCAAACGCTTGTCCCGTCTCGGCCGTATGTTGCGTGTAGAGTTCGATAATCTCCTCTTTGGTGAAATTCCTTAAACTAATGGCCTCCGTCACAATATTGAACGGACTCGCGCTCCCAAGCGTCTGGGAGTCTCCGCGCGCCTGAACTCTATAATCGCGGAGGTTGCGCATCCCCACAAGGGCTATGGAATGAACGAACGGGATATCCCCCCTATTTATGTACCCGGCTCTAAGTTGCCTCAAAAAGGATATCAGCGTCCCCTCGGAAAGACAATCGGCCTCGTCGAAAAATACGACCAACGGCTTGCCAAGCGTTTTGCAATAAGCCGAGAGCGAATCCCTAAGCACATTGGTGAAATCCTCGTAGTCGGCGCCCACCGCAAAACCTTCCGGCATACCGCTATCCCTAAACGCGGACGCCAACGTTCTGACTATCGCCGGAATCCCGCGTTCCGGCTCGGATATCCCCTGAATTGCTTCTAATGAGCAATATATGGCGTAACAATCGCCCGCCGCGTTAATGTCGCGGGTAAGTTGCTTCAAGAGCGTGGTCTTACCGCTCTGCCGCGCCGCGTGGATGACAAAGTAATGCTTCTGACGGATCAAATCCATCAAATCTTCGCCGATACCGCGCAACGGATCGAGCATATAATGATCGTCCGGCAAACACGGGCCGGCGACGTTGAACTCCTTCCTACACTTATACATATCCGGCTACCGCCTTTTCTTGGAGATTTATAACAAGTACGCGGCTATAGCGTCGCGTATACCCACCGATCAATGTTCCTCTTTTCATAGTCGAAGCTCACACCGACCTTGAACACCTTTTTACCGCTACCTATCCATGGGTATGCGTACTCTTTGGTGTCGATCTGCGCCAACGCGTCCTCCGCGCTACCGCTTAGCTTGAACTCGAAACAGTAGACTATGGCTCGCGTTTCGACAATCGCGTCAATCCGCCCCGCCGATATCCTTACCTCCGGACGGCAGTCGAAGCCGAGCATTTTGAATATCAGGCATACTACCGTTTGGAAATACGCCTCTTTTTCGGGGGGTACTATGTCATAAGGAATTCCGGCGAGGAAGACCTTTATCGCGTTCAGCATAGCGTCTACGTCGCCGTCGTGGATGGCGTCGATCAGTTTGAGGTGAAGTGCGTCGGCATTTTCGGACGGAACGCCTAATCCGTGTTTTACGAGCGAATTCGCGAAAGACGCATATACCTCCTCGTTGGGGTAGTCGAGCGTGAAGCATCGCCTATCATCATCGTAGTCGGTTATCGTGAGGTAACCGGTTTGGTACAGTAACGGTGCAGCTTTCATATTTTCTATGTCGTACTTCCCGAAATCATTGTACTCGACTCGCATATTACCTATATTTTGAATATTGACCTTATGCATATTGAGCAAGTCCACAAGAAAAGACGGCGTAGCGCTTCCGTACCAATAATCGGAGAACTCACCGTTGCCATCAAAGTGGTTGAGTAGGCCGAAAGGGTTGTAGACCGTAATCGGGGCTTTTGAGAAGCGGTAGCCATTGTAGAAGCGGCGCACTTCATCCAAGTAACTTTCACGACTACGTCCGGTGCGTTCAAGAACGCCGTCTATCTCCGGCCTGAAATCGGCTTCCAACTCTTCCTGCGTCACACCGCAGAGATCGGCGTAATTCGGATCAAGCGTCAGGTCTTTCAGTTGGTTTAAGTCCGAAAAGATGCTGACGTGTGAAAACTTGCTCACGCCAGTTATGAAGACAAAGCGCAGGTAATCATCACAGGATTTTAGGACACCGTAGAACGCCTTGAGCGCGTCCCTTAACTCAATATGAACATCCCGCTTGTCTAACGTATTGGTCAGCGGCTTGTCGTACTCGTCAATAACGACAACGGCTTTTTCGCCGATTTTGTCGCAAGATTCTTCTATGAGATACTTGAATTGGCTCGCCGGACGAACAGTTCGATCAAGCGCGACCCCATATTTTTTAGCTGTACTCCGCATTTCAGAGTATAACGTATCGTAAAGCTCCTCCACCCCATATTTGGAGTACTCTCCGGCGTTCAGGTCAATCCGAATCACCGGATGCCGCTTCCACTCCCAATCGAGCGAGTCCATAGCCAACGACGGACGCCCCCCTATCTCCCCGAACAGCTCGCGCCGTCCCTCGAAGATCGATCCAAGCGTGGAGCAAAGCAACGACTTCCCGAAACGCCTCGGACGCGATAGAAAAAACGCCTTACCGGAGCCGGTGATAAGCTCATATGCACGGGCGGTCTTGTCCACATAAACAAAACCGCGCTCACGGATGTCAGGAAAGCTCTGAATGCCTACGGGC
>LIUJ01000232.1:0-1549 GCA_001462255.1 Fibrobacteria bacterium GUT77
TCGATGAATATGCAATATTTAATTTGTACCTCAATAATACATATTGATCAAAAAGACTCAAACACCGTTTCCAAACCTACGCTGCGAGATCCCTTTAACAGTACGGTCTCGCCTTTCTTTAGAACCGATTTACAAATAGATACCGCATTCTCGGCTTTGTCGGTTAAGAATATTTTTTTACTTGACATGCCCGCTTTTACCGCTCCCTCTTTTATCAATTCAGAAAATTTTCCTACCGCTATTATTTTCTGAACATTTTGTTTAACCAATTCCTCACCTAATTTTACGTGTAATTTGTTCGTATATTTACCCAATTCGTACATATCCCCGATAATCGCCACCCTATCAACCTCGTTCGGCGTTACGTCAACCAAATATTTTACGGCGTTGCTCATAGACGACGGGTTCGCGTTGTAGCAATCCACTATAAAACGTACGCCCTTTTTCATTTCCAACATTCCTCTCAAGAATACCGGTTTCAACGAGGCTATTGCCTCTTGTACCACTTCGTCGGCTATTCCGCAACGCTTGGCTATGTGTATGGCCGGCAACGCGCAGTATATAAAATGCCTGCCCGGCATAGACATCTCGTACTCGCATCCGTCAACCTTAAACTTAACGCCGGTTTCATTAACAAAAATATCCCTCGCCCGCACACCGCATTTCGGCGACATTCCGAAAAACACCGACTTCAAACCGCGTTTTTTGGCTCCGTTTACCAAACGGCTATCATCGCCGTTGAGCAACATGAACCCGTCACGGCTTAATCCCTCCGCAATCTCAAACTTAGCCTCTACAGTCTTGCTAAGTGATCCGAAAAGACCGACGTGAGCGTAACCGATATTCGTAATAACCGCGATATCAGGCCTGCAAATTCTCGTTAACGGGGCAATCTCACCCACATGATTGGCACCCATCTCCAAAACGCCGGCCCACTCGTCGCCGTTAAAACGCAAAATACTTTGCGGAACTCCGATATGGTTATTCCAATTCGTATAAGTCTCCCCTACTTTAACGGCGCTCCTCAAAACGTACGAAATGAAACTGCGCGTAGTCGTCTTGCCGTTTGAACCGGTAATGCCTACGACCAACAACCCCATCTCCTTACGGTAACGCGCCGCGGCCTTTTGTATTGATTTCAATGTATCACCGACAATTATACACTTGTTACGGTATTTTTCAGGAATCGAAAAAATTCCCTTTTTATCAACGATTGCCGCGACGGCGCCGTTTTTTAACGCCGACTCAACGTACAGGTGGCCGTCGTCGGTATCGCCGCGCAGAGCTACAAAAACATCGCCGCCCCCGGAGGTAATTTTACGCGAATCGTTCCACACGGTAGCGACTTTGCGCCTACGGGCAGTATCGGAAAGCTCCGACTTTCCGCCCGCCCACTCGATTAAATCGCCCACCGTCATCACCGTTTTGTTATTATTGCCGCGCATATAGTCGCTACCTTTAAATTTTATAGATCCAACAATCAAACATTGCACCTCTCACCAACGAGATTGCTTCGTCGCTTCGCTCCTCGCAATGACTGTCATTGGCT
>LIUJ01000232.1:1704-3383 GCA_001462255.1 Fibrobacteria bacterium GUT77
CGCCGAGATAAACAAGTTGCGAGCAACGAGATTGCTTCGTCGTTTCGCTCCTCGCAATGACTGTCATTGGCTTCACCGAGATAAACAAGTTGCGAGCGTAACGAAGCCCCGTGTTTATCGCGGCAAAGCCAATCTCAATGAACATTCACGGTATCTCATTAAAATCACCGTTTAAACACTTTTATAAACATTAACGGCTTCCAATCTATCGTCAAAATGATCGCGTTTCCCTTTTATCTCCTGGTATGTTTCGTGCCCCTTACCCGCTATTACCACGCAATCATTGGGTTGGGCCGAGTCCAACGCGTATTTTATCGCTTTCCGTCTGTCAGGCGTAACAGAATACGGAAACATCGGCGGCATACCTTCCAATATGTCTTTAATTATCGCTTCCGGCTCCTCGCTACGCGGGTTGTCCGACGTTACCACCGCCTCGTCACAATTCTCGACCACCGCCTTACCCATAAGCGGGCGCTTCGTCTTGTCCCTGTCGCCCCCGCAACCGAAGACGCAAATTACCTTTCCGCTTGTCAACTCCTTACACGTCTTTAAAACGTTTACCAACGCGTCGGGCGTATGGGCGTAATCCACCACAACGGTAAACGGCGCCTTAATATCAACTATATCCATCCTTCCAGATACTATGGGCATTGACTCCAACGTTTCCTTTATTGTTGCCGTATCTATGCCCAACGCAAACGCGCCGGCAATCATTGCCGTTATGTTGTATACGTTGAAAAAACCGCGCAACGGACTCGCAAAGGCCAAATACGCGCCGTTATACTCGATATCAACGGACGTACCGCTCCAATCGCATTTCCAACCGCCTATTCTCACATCGGCGTCGCCGCTTCTCCCGTATGTCAATATATTAACCGACCGCAACTCCGAACAAAGCCTTCTGCCGTACTCGTCGTCTATGTTCACCACACCGCGCCCGCCGCGCTTTATATAGCCCGTAAACAATAATTTTTTTGCCTCATAGTATTTATCCATCGACTTGTGAAAATCTAAGTGATCCTGCGTTAAATTCGTCCATACCGCTACGCCAAACTCCAATCCGGCTATACGCTTTAACGATAACGCGTGCGAGGATACCTCCATCGCCAAACTTCTCGGTTTTACCTTAGCGTTATTGATAAACCTGAATATGTCGACCGCCTCCGGCGTCGTATGCGAAGCGCCGGCGGACTCATTGCCCAAAACATTTTCTATGGTGCCGAACAACCACGAATACTCTTTGCCGTATACGCGGTCAAACAACCGTTTAAACAGGCTTGCCGTAGTCGTCTTGCCGTTGGTGCCGGTTACGCCTACCGTCATTATGTCTTTCAGATTGATTCCCCAAAGCGCTAAACCCAACTTCCCTATGATTGATCTTACATCAGGCACTACCGCCCACGGCGTCGACAATTTTTCCGATTGAGCGTTTTCCGAAATTACCGCCACAGCCCCGTTTTTTATCGCCGACTCTATGAACGTGTCCCCGTGAACCTTTGCGCCCGGAACGGCTACGTACAGCGCGCCGGGTTTGACGTTGCGGGAGTCGTAAACAACGTCGGAGACTACTGGGTCGCCGGAGCCGCCTACGGCAGACGCCGCCGTTATACCGGATTTTTTTATTAATTCACTAAATCTCACAACTATCCCCCTTATCTTCGAGATTGCTTCGCTTCGCT
>LIUJ01000232.1:3563-12946 GCA_001462255.1 Fibrobacteria bacterium GUT77
CGAGGAGCGAAGCGACGAAGCACCGTGTTTATCGCGGCGAAGCCAATCTCGATGAATTATACCACTACTTTCTCTTATCGCAATAAAGCGTACATACTACAGCCTTACTCATTATCTCACCCGGCGCCGCGCTTTGCTTTAGCACTCTCCCGCTTCCCACGGCGTAAATCGGTATCCCCTTGGCGTTGAATATATTGAACGCGTCCCGCAACTCTTTTCCTACGGCGTCGGGAATTACCCTAACGGAACTGTCGCTCAACGACCGATTCTCATCCGTAAACAGCACAACCTCGCCTATTCTATCCCTTACCTGTAAACCGGGCGCGGGCGTTTGGTGGCGGACCGTTTTGCCGTCGCCTACCGTTTTGAATGTTATCTTCATACTGTCCAACTGCGCCGCAACCGCCGTTACTTTGCGGCCCGCAAAATCGGGCAATCGAATCTTTACGCTCTGCGAATCCTGAGACTGCGCCGGTTTCAGAATTTTGTCGCTGAAATCCAACTCCGGATGCGCAAGCGCCAACGACATTATTTTTCTGAACGCCGGAGCGGCGGCGGCGCCTCCGCCGGTTCCGCCGGCCGGCTCGTCTATCACCACACCGCAGAGCAACGTGGGTTCGTCCACCGGCAAAAAACCTATGAACGACGACCAGTGCCTCTGCCTCGTGTAACTCCCGCCCTCCG
This sequence comes from Fibrobacteria bacterium GUT77, assembly GCA_001462255.1. Classification (GTDB taxonomy): domain Bacteria; phylum Fibrobacterota; class Chitinivibrionia; order Chitinivibrionales; family Chitinispirillaceae; genus GUT77. The sequence continues at coordinate 4,248 of LIUJ01000232.1, forward strand.
ACTTACGGCTCGTTCCGGTCTTTCCCCCTACGGGAATGCCGGGCACAATAGCCTGCTTGCCGGTACCGGTCTCCACAACGCCCTGCATCATCTTGCGCAACCTACGCGCCGTCTCCTCGGAAATCACCCTACGCACCGGCCTCACCGACGCAACCTCCGCCGTCGTCCCGTCCTTCTTATCCACGCGCTCGCAGATAATAGGCGTAAGCAGTACGCCGCCGTTGGCCACCGTCGCGTAGGCCAGCATCATCTGCAAAAACGTCGCCGAAACCTCGTATCCCATCGCCATTGTCACCCTCGTGCGCCCCGACCACGTGTTCACCGGATGAAGTATCCCCCCCTCCTCCCCCGGAAGCGCGACGCCGGTCTTGGCGCCAAAACCGAAATCCCTCACGTAGCGATAAAAACGCTCGTTCTTAAAACCGCTGGCTATCTGAGCGAAGCACACGTTGCTCGATACGGCCAGCGCCCTCGCGAAAGTTATCATACCCTGCGGCGTGTCGTCTTTTATCACTTCGCCGTATATCTCAAAAACCCCCTTGTTACCGTTTATCAAATCCGCCTCGGCGTAAGCGCCATCCTGCAACGCCACGGAAGCCGTTATCGCCTTAAATGTCGAACCGGGCTCGTAAACCGCGCTTATCGTCTTGTTCTGCCTATCGGCAAGAGAGTACGACGACGTGATATTCGGGTTGAACGACGGTTCGTTGGCCATGGCAAGGATCTTTCCGGTACGCGGATCCATCACCACGCACATCGCGCCCTTCGCGTTTAAAGACTCCACCGTCTGCTTGAGAACGGCTTGAACGATCTTTTGCAGGTTGACGTCTATCGTCAGATAGAGGTCGGCCCCGTCCTTAGGCGCCTTTCCCGGCATCCCGATCTTCCTATACGTTCTCTGCTTTCCGTCCCTATGAACCATCTCCCAACCGTCTTCCCCGCGAAGGTAGTGATCAAAGGCGAACTCCGCCCCGCCAAGTCCGTAACCGTCCTTTCCCACATACCCCAACACCGGTCCAGCAACCTCGCCCATGGGATACACCCGCTGAACCACCGCCTTCCCCCCCGCCTCACCCGCGCCAAGCACGTCCAACCCCAACGCCAAACTCTTAGACACGCCAACTGCAAGTTGCCTCCCGCGGCGGTCGTAAATGTCCCCGCGACGAGCGTTTATTATACGGCGCTTCTGCGCCTGCATCTTACTGTTCAACGCGTACTTCCCGCCCTCTAATATTTGTACGGTAAACAACTTCCCAACCACCGCCAAAAAGAACAGCGCGAGAAACACGGTAACCGCTACGACACGCGCCTTATAGGGGGCCACCGGACTTGTCGCCCCCCAAAAAAGTCTGCCTCAAATACGCGAACAACCCAACCTCGCCCGACCGCGACATCGGCACCTCCCAAACCTCTATCTGCCCCGATACCGGGTACTCAAGCCCGCGCGACCGCGCCATACGCTCGATACGGGCCGTAGAAGACAACCGCCCGCACTCCAAACCCAAAGCCGTAATCTCACTGTTCACGGCCGCGAGCGCCTCGGACTTGCTCTCTATACGCAACGACACCTGATTGATGTAAGACTGCGTCCAAACCAAAACCAAAGGCCCCACCATACAAACGGCCAACACGCAAATACCTATTAAAACGCTACGAAAGCGGACTACGGGTTGCGCCGCGCTATCGTTGTCGGTTTTGACGTTACTTTTATTTGTCTTTATCATATTTCAACACCTTTCGGCAACTCGCAACCTTGCGCTTCGAGAACGCGGATTACGCTTTATCTCTTCGTCGGACGCCGTTATCGCCTTCCTGTTTATACGTTTAAACAATACTTGTTTACCGCAAACGCAAATCGGTTGATTCGGGTCGCAAACACATTTTGCCTCGGCCTTGCGAAAAAAATCTTTTACTGTTCTATCCTCCAACGAGTGATATGATATTACGGCTACCCTTCCGCCTTTGGCCAAATACGTTGCCGATTTGTCAAGAAACGTTTGCAACTCCGTAAGCTCTCCGTTTGTTTTTATGCGTAAGGCCTGAAAGAGCTTGGCCGTTAGTTTTATGTCCGCGCGGTTTCCATATTCTTTTGTTATACACCTTTTAAGATCCGCCGACGTTTCCATTTTGTTGCCGACCATAAAATCCTTTATCGCCTTAGCCAATCTTCGCGCGTTTCTGATTTCTCCGTACTCGTCAAGGACGTCCGCCAACTCATCCTCGCCGCACCGCTCCAAAAACTCCGCGGCCGTCATTCCGTCGGCTTGATTCATCCGCATATCGAGCGGCGCTTCCCTCATGTACGTGAAACCGCGGGCCGGCTCGTCTATTTGGCGGGACGATACCCCCAAATCCGCGAACAAACCGTGAACACGCTCTATGCCGTGCCTGCTCAAAACGGCGTCGAACTCCGAAAAACGCGCTTGCTCTATGATGATCTTGGCGCTTATCCCATAAAACTCGGCCTGCCGCGCCCGCTCCACAGCCTCGCCGTCCCTGTCTATTCCTATTAATATAGACGCCTCCGGCAATCTCTCGGCAATCGCCCTAAAGTGCCCGCCGCCGCCCAACGTGCCGTCGACGTAGACCCCGCCGCCGCCAAACGCAAAAAGCTCCGACACCTCGCCGACCAACACCGGAACATGGTACTCCTCGCCGCTCATAGTCCGACCGAACGCTCCATTTTGGCCAACTGATCCTCAACGGCGTAGATTAGCGTGTCAAAATCCGGCATTGACCCTATGTGCTCCCTATACCTGTCACTGTCCCAAAACTCTATATATCCCTGCATGTCGCCGATTATCGTCACGTTTTTCGTGATTTGAGCATACTTCATCTGAACGGCCGACAGCATAATCCGCCCCTGCGAGTCAAGAACGGAATCGCTTGAGGCGCCGGATATGAAACGCCGAATCCTGTCGTTGTCCGGCGTGGCCGGAAGAGCCGCAAACTTCGCCATACGCTTGTTCCACACATCCTTAGGGTAGGCGCGAAGGCAACCCCCCGGCCCGTGTGTAACGATAAACGTATCCTCAGCCTCCGGCGAAAGCGCCTTCCGGAACTTGGCCGGAATGTTCACCCTCCCCTTGGCGTCTACGGAATAGTCGAAGCTGCCGTAAAAACTGACCATCCTATTCCTCCCACAACAACCCACAACAACACATTATCATACATAATAATACTATACGCCACAACATAAATCAATATTTTCGTCAAAATTTATTTTTTTTTTTGACAATTTTGAAAATATGCCTTTTTTAAATAATTTAGCGGGTTTTTTATGGGCTGTGAGGCGGTGGGACGGCGTGGGTAATATATTTTGGCTTTCGCATAAAAAAAGGGGCGGACTGTATGTCCGCCCCTACGGTAAAATTTGGGGGCGGTCGCAGATGACCGCCCCTACAACGTAACGGCGCTTACTTGGATATACCCACAAGCCCCGTATACTTCTTGTCTTTCGCGAATTCCTTATCCTTGGTGCTTAGGTTACCCTCATACTTAACGTTTACCACAAGGCGGTATGTGCCCGGGGCGACCTTCATCTTCTTTGAGTTGTAGCCGTTCCAGTACAACTGCAACACGGTAGACTCGCCGGCGCCTTTTCCGCTCATCGCGTCCTTGCTCTCGCCGGAGACGACCAAGTTACCCGCCAAGTCGTAGACCTTGAGTTGGCACCTAACCCTAGGTTGCTTATCTTTCGGAATGTTGACGGGATTCCCGTTTTCATCCGTAGTCGTTATGCTGGGCACGTAAAGAGATACTTCAAAGGCCGCGCCTCCGAGCGTTCCCTCTTTTATGCGCTTGACGGCATCCTCGTCGTTGACGGCGAGAATCACGCCGGGTTTCACCACATTGGGTTGACCGGGGGCGACACCGGATACGATTCTCTCCGTGGCTTCTGGCGACGCCGGGTTCGGGACGGGTTTCAGCTTGTCATTGGGCATATCGCCGTAAGTCATCAGCACCTTACGGTTATTGGCAAGCGGTATGTTGTCCAATACGTCATTTACATGCGTATTAGCCGGACGATTGAGATCCTTGGCCTCGTCCTTTGTCCTTATATTAATGTAATCGTTGGGCGGACCCACCTTCACGCCGTCTTTCAGGAAGAACTTAAGCGTGTACGCGTCCTTCGGGAATACTTCCGCAATCCCCTTCAGTCTGTCGACCTGCAGATCAAACGACTCAATCTCGTTGACGTCGCCGGTTGTCTTGGAGAGCGCGCGCGTCCTCGCCTGCAAAGCCTTATTCTGCCCCTTCAACCATATATTGAAGAGCAACTCCGGCGGGAAGTTCTTATTCGGCGTTTCGGGGTCATTGCCGAACGTAGAGCTGTTGTACGGCTTGACCTTTTCGCTGAACTTCACCTCTATATGGTTGCTCGACAAGAATAGCTTGGCGGACTCGATAACCGGCGCCGCGCCGTCGACTACGGTCGGAGCGGATACCGTCTGCGCCCCGGCGTCGTCAAAGAATCCCTCGCCGATGGTAATCGTCGGGAGCCAATCGGTTTGCAAAGCGGCGCTACCGTGCGGGCCTACGTCGCGCAAGTGGATATCAACCGTCATAGTACCGGGAATTACCCGCACCGAATCGACGGTGAGAGTAGTGCTATTGTACTTGACGCTGATCTGACCGGCGGACGGATTCACCTTAGTGGCCGAATCTTTGCCCTTAAAGTAGATAGCCTTGCTAAACTTCATCTCAAGCTTATCCAAATAACCGCAACCGTCGTTGTCACGGGTGAAAACCTTAAACGGACGTATGGTAACACCGGTCATGCAAATTGTTATAGTGTCACGCAACGTCCCCCCGCCGTCTACCGTAAGGTAGCCGCAACTGTTTTCCGTAGCGTTGCCCGGAACATACACGATAACCGGACGATTCGTCTCGTCAACCGGAATCGGCGTTACGGCTTTCCAATTGCCCGGATAATCGCCTATCTTATTACCCCACTTATCCTCGGCTTCGGCGTGTAATATCAACGGATTATCGCTCTGCTTGAGATGGAGCGTGTCGTCGATGTTTCCATCGGGCCCAACTATATTAATCGTAGCCGGATCGCCGGGCAACAACGTGAACGGCGCGGAAACCGCGGTAATCTTCACCTTTTGCCCGTTTACCGTTATATACTCCGCGTACCTAATCTGATGTCCGGCCGCCGCGTAGTACAAAACGGTCGTGACGCCGTCGTTCAAATTCGTCGTATTATGTTCCAACGCCGAGTTTACGAACTCGTCGCTTGAACAACCGTCGCCTTTACCCGCGTAACATAAGGGTCTCTGACCGGGTTTGCTTGTTACGGTGGGTTCCGCCTTTGCGGCTCCGTTGCCGATAACGTCGGCAAAATACGCCCCCGGCGTACCCCACGTGGGATCCCACTCCCTCATAAGTCCCGCGCGGTTGTAGTAGGTTATCCCAACCTGAATATTGTTACCCGCCTTCAACTGGTCGGCTGGGGTAAGTATCACAATCTCGGCGCGTAGCGGCGGACCGACGGTTATGACTACCACAACGCCGTCCGTCTTACCGCCCTTGTCGACGGTAACGGTACCGGTACCGGTGCCGTCGGGTGTGAGCGTCCAATTGCCCGTGCCGCTCGGCGGCGTACCCAAAGCATTTATAAGGCCGGGATCGCGACTCCAGTCGCCGGTTATAGTCTCCCACGTATGATTATCATCGCGTTGACCTAGCACTATTATATCTTTATCCTCGTTTGAGTTCATCCTCAACGTGTCGCCGATATCACAATACGCAACCCCGCCTATAGTCGTTACCGGCGCTCCTACCCCGCCGTTAGCGCACTTAACGACTATCTTCACGTCTTCGTAACTATAGTCAAGGAACCGCACCGGCACTGTGTCGCAGGCCCCGCTACCCCACGCGGTATTGCAGGCTTTTACCGTAGTGCCTTCGCTACCAAGCCGAGTTACAATCCCTTCACCCCACTCCTTGTAACCGTCTACCGCGGTAACGCTCTGCGGCCCAGTAACATTCCACGTCGTAGTACCTTTACCGTCGGGCGGCGGGTACAAACCGGCGGTACCCGGTTGATACGGGTTTATGGCGCCGGACGGGCCGATATAGTTACCGTATTTATCGCGTATAACGGCGTATATCTGCTTTTGCTTCGCGTTCCCGGTATCACTCTCCGTAAAAACAAGCTCCTTCAACTCTTGCGGGTTGTTCGGTGAAATAGTACCGCCCTGATTGTTTGGCTCTATGTACAATTTGGCGTTGTACACGTCCGGTATTACCCTTACCCAAATGTCTTGAGAGACGGACACGACCGGCGACTTGGAATTGTCCGTATACGTACCGCGTATCTTGACGTAGTCACCGTAGGTAGCGAGCGTGCTCCTAAACGACGCCGAATCGGTTCTAGCGCTACCCGACCCCGGTCCGATAAGACCCTCGGTGGATTCGCCGGGGCGGCTACCCGTCGCCGATCCCGGTATTAAACTCCAACTCCACGTACCGGCGGACACGGAGCTGTTCGTAGCGTCCGGATTAAGCCAAGTATCGGCGCCTATAGTCGCGCTCGCGAACAACTTGCCCACTATAGGCATCCACTCACCGGCCACAACATCAACATAAGCGGTCGGAACAACGTACATAAGCGCCGAAGAGGGACGTGTACCCACAAGCGACGATATTGTAGGAGTGAACACCGGCGTACCTCTCTTATAGAAGAACCGCGCCGCGACGGGATCGTTATACTTAACTATAATATTTACGCTCACGCTACCCGTACCGCTTCCGGCCGGTATGGTGGCGGTTACCTTTCCGGTTTGGGTAGGTCCGGTAGGCGTTATCTTCCAGCTGGTCTGGTTACCCGTAGGATTCGTAACGCCCGGAACGCCGTTCTGCGTCCACGTAACCGGCACGGCCTCCTCCCACGTACCGTCCGGGCGTTGCATTCTCGCCCAAAGCGTGGTGTCGGCGTTTACCACCATCTCAACCGTCCCCACCTTGCTGTCGTTGGAGATCGTTATAAACGTACCGCCCTGCTTTATGCCTATCTCTATCCCGGTATAAATGACGTTTTCCAACTTGATAATTGAGTTGGCCGTCGGCAAAGCCGTTCCTCCGGTAGGGGTATATGTAACCGTAAACGGCGCTATGCCGGAGTTTACCCCCTCCTTACGTTTAGCCGTCCCCTGCCCGCGCGCCGGATTGGGGCCTTTATCGGCCGAAGCGATGTTTTGGGAATTTGCGGCCACCGTCCACTTTATTGTCCCTTTTGTGTCGGAAGCCGGCCCAACCCAGTTGTCGTACTGGTCGCGAACTATCGCGTAGAAATTGCTGTTTTCAATCGCGCTACCGTTTATACGCACCGTATCTATCTTTTTGGCGGCCCACAACGCGCCCAACGAATCGGCGCTCTCCTCTATATAAAGTTTGGCGGCGGGACCGGGGTTGACGTACACGTCCACCGAGTCGCGGGCGCGCGTCATAGACACCGAGTCGTAATACTCGCCGTATATGCGAACATACGTATAAGCCTTCGTAGCCGACACATTCACGGAATCCGTCTTAGTCGTATTGGTCGAACCGTTTTTAGCGTTGACGACCGTGACGTTTTGACCCGTAACCGGAACACCGTTTTTATTGGGGCCGATATCCTTGGCGCTCCAAACAAACGAACCCTTCGCGAAATTATTCGAGTTGGCCGCCGTTATGGTATCGCCGTCCGTGTTGGTTACCACAGCCTTCGCCGGCTTGGGTTGACCGGCAATGATTGGGTTTCCGTCCACCTTGATTTGCACCTTACCCACACCGGCGGATATGATGTTCGTCATTATCTTGATATTGGAATCGTCCGAGTGGCGTTCCGCGTAAAACATGTGCAGTTTATATTTTTGCCCGTTAACCAAACCGCCGAGCGCCGCTCTTTGATTATCCAAATTTATGCTTCCGGTTACCGCCTCGTGAACGCCTCCGAGATCCATAGCCAATATTCCGTTAACGAAGACCCACACGTCGTCGTCACCGGTAAACTCAAAAGTCAACCCCGGCTCCATCGTAAAATCGCAAACCATTTCCATAGTAAAGGCATAATTATGATTTGCGTCTTCGCTCGTCATTTTCCACCAATCTTCTTTCTTCTCCAACACCGCCCCGGTAGTAAACGTAACTCCGGGGGATCTTGTATTAGCGTAATAATCGTTCGGCGCGTTATCCAACGGGAAAAAACCGGATTGCGAAAACTCGTACTTACCGCCCCCTATGTGCCTAAAGTATAATCTCCCCCTTATCACTTTATTTTCAAAAGCCGTTTCCACCTTATTGTTATCCGCCGGAATGGTCACCCCCCCCACAGACGTCACCGGAGCGTAAGCGTTCTCCCTCCACGTAACATTGCTTCTATCCCACTCGTCCCCCCAACTCCCGTTTCTGGCCTTAAGTCCGGGCGGCGGATTGTTGCCATACGTATAAATCGGCCTAAATTTTTCCAAATAAGTTTTACCGGCCGGATCGGTATTGACTGTTTTACCGCTCATTTTGTAACTACCGAGGCTACTCCAATCCCTAAACCAAAACCTGATTCCCTGATTTAAATGGCCTCCGCTCCCGTTGCTATTGCTATGCGGCGCGGCCATGGGCTTCTGATCTTCATCCAACGTTGAAAGCACCATCCCCGGCCGAGCCATTTTGCCGCTGCCGTTGTACTTTCCGTGCGGTTGCTCAAACTCCGG
>LIUJ01000233.1 GCA_001462255.1 Fibrobacteria bacterium GUT77
CCCTCCCCTTATATGAATTTGACTTTAATAAATTGACTTTGACGTTATCTTTACTTTTCAATCCCCTAACTCTCCCCCCAAAGCCTCCACAATACGCCGAGCAAACTGCGACAACGACGGATCCCGCGCCCCCATCAACAGCACGGCATCGTCACCGGCGCCGTTATTATTTGTTGATATTGATTCCTTTATAATATTGATAACGTCGTCCCGCCCGTCCGCCGCGACCGTCTTGAATGGCACGTTTCCCATCAACTCGATGATATCTTTTGACTCGATGTCTTTCACCGCCGTACCGCCGGCGTAATATATAGGAAGGAGGCACAGCGTATCCGCCGGTCTAAGCACTTCTTTGAACGTCGCCGCGTATTCGTTTTTCAAAAATCTCGTGGGGCCAAAGCCGTGCGGTTGGTAGATCGCGATTATCTTGTCCGCCAACGGTTTTGCGGCGTTTACCGCGGCGCGTATCTTCTCCGGGTTGTGGGCGAAGTCGTCTATCACCGCGACGCCCATATTTGTGCGGGTGACGGCGAAGCGGCGGTCAACGCCCTTGTAATCGGCGGCGGCTTTAGAGAGTTTGCGGTCGTCGCATCCCAAGTGTTTGCATACGCAAAGCGCCGCGAGCAGGTTGGACGCGTTGTGGGCGCCGGGGAGCGGCAGTGTCGTCGATACGTCGTTGAATTTAATTGTCGTCGACAGCGGTTTAATGTCGGCTATCTCTCCCTTAAACGCCGCCGCGCCGTCGAATCCGAAGGTCGTTGACGCGGTGGCGGTCAGCCCGCGGAGTTTTTGGTCGTCGGCGTTTATCGCCGACCACGACGATTGCGCGATTAATTTGCGGAACATCTCAAAGACTTCGTCTTCGGGTTTGTGGTCTTTCGACAGGTTGAGCACGACGCTCGCGTGCGGTTCGTACTTGACGAGCGTGCCGTCGCTTTCGTCGGCTTCCACGACGAGCAGGTCGGAGTCGCCGCAATATGCGTTGCCGAGCATTCCGCGTCGTTCGAGGCTGCGAAGCGCCGCGCCGCTGATGAGCGACGGCGACATTCCGCAGGAGGTAAGCAGTTCAAAGATCATCGCGGTGACCGTCGACTTGCCGCTTGTTCCGGCGACGGCGACGCTTTTTTTGCTTTTGACGACGGAGGCGAGGAGGTCGGATCGGTGCAGTATGGGAATGTTCAGCGCGCGCGCGGCGGCGATGTCGGGGTTAGACTCCTCGATGGCTGTTGAGACGCACACGGTATCCGTGTCGGCTGTTATGCCGCCGCCGTCTTGCGGATGTACTGTACAACCGCAAGTTAACAGGGCCTCTTTTACTTTCGCGATATCGGGAGAGTCGAGCAACCGGTCGGAACCGGTAACGGTAACGCCGGTACCGGCAAGGTACTGCGCGATGGCGCTCATCCCGGAGCCGAAGATCCCTACGAAATGAATTTTTTGTTTCTTTGTCGCTTGTGGAGACATGGACATAACCATCCGATCTTAACATCGAAAATGTTTTTAGCTATTTTATGTGAATTAACATCCGCTAATGTGTCGTCCCTTGCGGGACTTTTTTGTTTTTGCGATAATCTCCAACCGTAGGTTAAAACCTACGGTTAATAAAGTGTCGCCCCTATCGGGGCTTTTAATAAAGTCGCGTAGCGACGATACTTTATTAACCGGGGGTTTTAACCCCCGGTAACGTAACACCTACCCCGTATCAAAGTCCCGCAAGGGACGACACATTGAATTATTATCAATCAATATACACATACGTCCCCACATTGACCATATTATATAATGTAATGATATCGTCGTTCCTCATGCAAACGCATCCGTGCGAGAACGGCGTGCCTATTTTGTCTTCCTTATTTGTGCCGTGTATGTAGATGTATCTTTCGTAAGAGTCGATTTGCGGGCCGGTGTTGACGCCCGGTTCGAGGCCTTGCAGGCGCAGTATCCTTGTCAGCACTTGGTTTTCATCCTCCATGCCTTCCGTCCATATTACGCCGGTGTTCTCCCTGCTGCTGAAGATCGTTCGCGGCGGGGCGTCGCCGCCTATCTTTTCGATTACGCGGTGCAGGCCGCGCGGCGTTTTGTACGAGCCTTCCTTGTTGCCTATCCCGAATCGCGAGGTCGACGCGCCGAATACCGCAGCGTCTTGCGCTTCTTTATGGTACGTAAGCGTCTGCGTTTCGGTGTCTACGAAGATAAATTCATCGGACGCCGCAAGCTCCAATTCCTTGCAGATACCCTTCACGCGTTCAATCGTCGTGCTTTTCATCGCCGTGCTCGCCTTATCGGTATTGATAAAAAGATTATATTCTCGGTAACAAAAATATTAAGATTATCGTTGATTATCAATACTTTTATTGAAATTCACCGTTCTCATTCGTCAATTCGAGCCGAAATCGCCCCTCCGTGCCGTCCTTTTTAAATATATTTTTTTTAATTTCATATCAAAAAAACTTGAAATTATTTGTAGCGTATTTTAATTTATATAGTGGTTGGCGGGCGGTAAGAACACTATAGGATGTATAGTCGGGTTCTTTGGGTTTGACTTTAAAAAGATAAGGAAAAGACCATCATGACGGATCAAACGCAGGCGCATGGCGCGATGCATGACGACGTATGGCGCATATTCAAGATAATGTCCGAGTTCATAGAGGGTTTCGAGACCCTCTCAAGATTCGGCCCTTGTGTGACCATATTCGGTAGCGCTAGAACACCGGTCGATCACCCGCATTACAAGCTGACGGTAGACGTCGCGAAAGCGGTATCTCAAAGCGGCTTCGGCGTGATTACCGGCGGAGGGCCGGGCATAATGGAAGCGGCAAATCGCGGTGCGCACGACGCCGGCGGCGTCTCCATAGGGCTCAACATACAACTCCCGTTCGAGCAACATCCCAATCCTTACATAAAAACGATGCTCAACTTTAAACACTTCTTCGTACGCAAGGTTATGTTTTTAAAATACACGTCGGCAGTAATAGTCATGCCCGGCGGTTACGGCACGCTCGACGAGATGTTCGAGACGCTTACGTTGGTTCAGACGCATAAGGTGAACGCCATGCCCGTCGTTTTTATGGGTAAGGATTATTGGGCGGGGCTCATTGATTGGTTGAAGAACAAAATGCTCGGCGAGGCCAAGTATATCGATCCTGAAGATATCGGGTTGATTCACGTTACCGACGATCCTGAGGAGGCCGTGCGGGTAATCCACGAACATCTTAAAAAGGGTAAGCCTATTTCAAATTTAGAGTTGTAATGATGTTTTAAATATAAACCTATTCATAATTTCCTTTATCAGGAGGTAGTGGCATGGCTGGAGTGAAGAAGTCCGTCAAGAAAAAGTCCGTAGCCAAGAAGGCGTCGGCGAAGAAAACCGTAGCCAAAAAGACGGTGAAGAAAGCGGCCAAGAAGACTGCGGCGAAAAAAACCGCGGCGAAGAAGACTGTGAAAAAAGCGACCAAGAAGACTGCGGCGAAAAAAACCGCGGTAAAAAAGACTGCGGCAAAAAAAGCCGCGGGCGCGAAAAAAAGAACAAAGAAAAGAGCCGCGAAAAAGACGTTGTAACGTCGTTTCGGCGCGAGTATCGGGCAGACGCGAGTTTGCCCGTTTTTCGTAACATAACAGCGTTTTTAACGTAAACGCCGATCCTCACTCAACAAAACGACCGTCATTTCAACGCGTCAAAATATTTTCCATTGCCCCACAACCTCATAATCGGTCTACCAATTACGTTGTCTATGCGCACCGCGCCGTAATACCGCGAGTCCTTGGCGCCTACCCAGTTGTCGCCCATCAAAAACAAGTAACGCTTCTTTACCCGAAACCCGGTAATCTCCCGCGCGCCCACGAACACCGAAAACGCCAGTTGCGGCTTAACGCCCGCCTCATCGGCATTCGTCTTCATGTACTCACGCAACCGGTCCCAAAAGAACCAATCGTCGGAGAACTCCTCCGGTATGGAGTCCATAGGCCCGTTGTATAAAGAAAAATTCCTTATTCGGTAACCGTCGATGATGGAATCGCCGACCATAGCGAAAGCTTTTAAGCGAACGCGGGACTTTTCTTGGCGTAGCGTCGCGTAAGAAAACACCAAATCGCGTAGCGTCAACCCGGCGAAAGTGACGGTGTCTCCGGGTGCCGGCACCCTATACGGCGTCATGAAGTCCGCCGGAGAGTAAGCGGCGGGGAGTAAATTGTAGCGCGCCGTGTCTTTACGAACACCGTTGACCGCGCAACAGTTGCGGTAGAACTGCCCGGCATCAACGCTCGCCGTGTCGCCGGAAACGGCCGCGATCCTCAAAATAGTGCACCCGTCGCCCTTCTCCGGCAACTTCGCGACGGTCAGCATATTCTCAACGTCAAAAAACTTCTTGAGTACGGACGTAGCGTAAGGCGCCTTTAGCAACAACACCCTATCGCCGACCAAAACGGTCGGTTCCATCTGCGACCCGTCGATGCGCACCGAGTCGCAAACAAAAGACTTCAAAAACAGCCCCACGGCAAGTATGATCGCAAACCGCTTCACTCCGCGATAAAAGACCATACGCGTATCGGCGCTATCCCGCAACTTGTTGAGCAGGTCGGAGAGGCGGTTTTTGGGAGGCATCGCGTATCCTTATGGGTTTGATGTGTTAGTGTGTACCAAATGCGTACCTATGTCATATATTAATACGCATTAATAGGTGTAAACATTAACATCAAATGTCCACAACGCGTATATGCAACTCCTTCAGTTGCTTCTCCGTAGCCTCCGCAGGCGCTTTCATCATCAAATCCTGCGCTTTTTGGTTCATCGGGAAGGCTATGACCTCCCTTATGTTCGGCTCATCCGCCAGCAACATTATTATCCTATCGACCCCCGGAGCGATACCTCCGTGGGGCGGGGCGCCGTAGCTAAGGGCGTTTATCATCGCCCCGAACCTCGCGTCCACCTCCTCCTTGCCGTATCCGGCTATCTCGAAGGCCTTGTACATGATATCCGGGCGATGGTTGCGTATAGCGCCGCTTGACAGTTCTATGCCGTTGCATACTATGTCGTATTGATACGCAAGTATCTCCAGCGGGTCTTTGGTCATAAGCGAGTCCAACCCGCCCTGCGGCATGGAGAACGGGTTGTGGGAGAAATCTATTTTTTTGAGCTCCTCATTGTACTCGAACATCGGAAAGTAGGTTATCCAACAGAATCTGAAAGCGCCCTTCTCAACGATGTCGAGTTCCTTCCCCAGTTTGACCCTGATTTCACCGGCAATCTTATTGGCGGCGGTCTCGTTGTTGCACACGAAGAACGCCGCGTCGCCGGGCTTCGCCCCGAGCGCCTCCGTGAGCGCCGCCATGCTACCCGCGTCCAAAAACTTGGCTATGGGCCCCTTGGCGCCCTCCTCATTCCATATTAGATAGGCCAAACCCTGCGAACCTATCGACTGGGCGAACTCCACCATACGGTCATAAAACGCCCGCGGGCGTCCGGTGACCTCACGAATGGGGATGGCGCGGACGACCCCGCCGCCGGCGACCGCCTCCGCGAAAACCTTAAACCCGCTTCCGGCAAATATACGCGAAACGTCCTGTATCTCTATTGGAATACGCAAATCCGGCTTGTCCGTCCCGTACTTTAGCATTGCCTCCTTGTACGGGATACGGCGGAAAGGCGGCTTGTCGAAGACGTAGCGGGAAAACTCGGTGAACAACCCGTCAAACAATTTTTCCACCACCGCGAACACGTCGTCTTGGGTAACGAACGACATTTCTATATCAAGCTGATAAAACTCCCCCGGCGACCTGTCGGCGCGGGCGTCCTCGTCGCGGAAGCACGGGGCGATCTGGAAGTACCGGTCGAACCCGGCGATCATAAGCAACTGTTTGAACTGTTGCGGCGCCTGCGGCAACGCATAGAACTTGCCGGGGTGAATTCGCGAGGGAACAAGGAAGTCCCGCGCCCCTTCCGGCGACGAACTGGTGAGAATGGGCGTTTGGTACTCGTTGAACCCCAGTTCCGTCATGGCGCGGCGCATATACGCGATTACCTTGGAGCGTAATAGGATATTCGAGTGTATCTGGCTACGGCGCAGGTCGATGAAGCGGTACTCCAGCCGCAAATCCTCCGGCGCCGGATCCTCCGGAAAGACCGGAATCGGCACTTGCTCCGCGGCGCTAAGCACCTCAAAAGCGTCGGCGGCCAGCTCCACCTCGCCCGTAGGGAGCTTAGGGTTGACGTTTTCGGCGGAGCGGTTGGCGAGGATACCGTCGAAGCAAACGACGGTCTCTTTGGCGAGGTGCGCGATTGTCTTTTGGAAGGCGCGGTCGGGGTAAACAACCACCTGCGTAAGTCCGTAGTGGTCGCGCAAGTCGATAAAGAGCACTCCGCCGTGGTCGCGGCGGTTGTTAATCCACCCGCTGAGTCTGACAAACTCACCTACATTGGCGCTACGAAGCTCCCCGCAATGGTGGGTGCGGTAGCGGTGCGGTTCTTTTTGTTCCGTATTGATATCCGTCTCCTAACCTTTAATTAATATAACGTTGTTTGACATAGATATATTAAATATATATTAATGCCGAAAACATGTGGTAATTTGTTGTTTTTGTCGTATCTTTTTGTTTTTTTATCCTATCAATTACCCACCGCTCTAAAAATCCTAATTCATATTTTGATTTTATCTCCCGTCTTTATTATATTATATATTATGAATAACCCAACCAACAGCAACAATGGTGCCGAGACCGCCTTTTTCGACGTTTTCTTCACCAACGCCACAGAGGCTATCTTCATAACCGACAGCGAGGGGCAGCTCATAACGGCCAATCCCAGCTTCATAAACCTGACAGGCATAGAGCTCTCCGAGGCGCGGGGCAAGGCGCCGCTCATACTGCGCTCCGAGTTCCACGACGCCGACTTCTACCTTGCCTTGTGGCGCACGCTCAAGCGCCGGGGGAGCTGGAAGGGCGAGATCATAAACAAGCGCGGCGACGGCGAAATCTGCCGCGAGTGGCTCTCCGTAAGCTCCCACAAAAACGCCGCCGGAGAGGTCACCAACTACGTAGGCACCTTCGCCGACTCCGCCGGACGGATGTCGCAGTCGTTCAGCAAACACTACTACGACTCTATGACAAAGCTCCCCAACCGCCTGCTGTTGCAAGACCGACTCGAGTTCATGATAAACCACGCGCGGCGCAACAACCAGCTTATGGCGCTGCTGCTCCTCGACATAGACCGCTTCAAGATGATAAACGACACTTTCGGCTACGAGGCGGGCGACGCGCTCCTCCGCATCACTGCCGACCGCCTCGTCTTATGCACCCGCGACGTCGACGTGGTCTTCAGGTCGGGCGACGACGAGTTCGCCGTCATATTAGAGGAGATCGCCCGCCCCGAAGACGCCGCCAAGGTCGCGCAACGCATACTCGACGCCGGCTCCGAACCGCTACGGATCGGCGGCCACGACATATACGCCACCACCTGCATCGGGATAAGCATCTTCCCCACCGACGGCGACGGCAAAGTGCAAATCCTCCAAAACGCCGAGGCGGCCATGCGCCGCGCCAAAGAGGTCGGCCTCAACAGCTTCGAACACTACAAACCGACCATGAACGCCCGCGCCATGGAGCGCCTATCCTTGGAAAACGACCTGCGCAACGCCGTCGCCAACTCGCAACTCTGCGCCTTCTACCAACCGCAGATAGATATAAAATCCGGCCGCATAACCGGCGCCGAAGCCCTGTTGCGATGGAAACACCCCAACCTCGGCATGGTGCAACCCGGCCAATTCATACCCATAGCCGAAGACACCGGGCTCATCCTCTCCATCGGCGAGTGGGTACTGCGCACCGCCTGCGTCGAGGCGCGTAAAAGCTACGGAAACGAAAAACCGTTCGTAATATCGGTCAACCTCTCCGCCAGCCAATTCCGCCAGCAAAACCTATTCTCCATTGTGGAGAGCGCCCTAAAAGACGCCGACCTGCCGCCCGACTTGCTGGAACTGGAGATAACCGAGACGATGAGCATGAAAAACCCGGAAGACACGATGGCCGTACTGCGCAAACTGAAAGATCTCGGCATAAGAATTGCCATCGACGACTTCGGCACCGGATACTCATCGCTCAGCTACCTAAAACGCTTCCCCATAGACACCCTGAAGATAGACCGGTCGTTCATCATAGACATTCCGGAAAACTCGCGCGACGCCGAGATCGTAAAGGCGATCATCACGATGGCGCACTCGCTCGACCTGTCCGTAATAGCCGAAGGGGTGGAGATGGAGCCGCAGGCGCAGTATTTGTTGGAAAACGGTTGCGAGAAGATACAAGGATACCTCTTCAGCCCTCCGGTACCGCTCTTAGAATTCGAAAAGTTGTGGGCTAAACATAAATAATTTACCTCTTGAAATCAAACACCGCCCCGCGA